>JACMNZ010000323.1 GCA_014378285.1 Pseudopedobacter sp. | reverse complement strand
ATTACGCTTATCTAGTTTTTTATTCAATACAACTTCATAAAGCTGTTGTAACTGGGTAAGCGTAAACTTTTCTGGTAAAAGTTCAAAAGCTATAGGTTGGTAGCTGATTTTATTCTTGATTTTTTCAAAACTCTTTCTAAAAATCCTGCTATGGTCAAAAGCAAGTTCAGGCATATCCTTAACAGACATCCAAACTGCCCTTTTAGCAAAATGAGTGGTTGGTAAAGGAGCAACTTCTTTATTTCCGGTTAAACGTATCATCGCATAATACGCAACAGTTATTACTCTACCTTGTGGATGACGTCCTAAAGCTCCAAAAGTATAGAACTGTTCCATAAATATACCTTTTAAGCCAGTAGATTCATACAATATACGTTGTGCCGCAGTTTCTATGGCTTCCGTAGGCTCTACAAAATAACCCGGTAAAGCAAACCATCCGTTAAACGGTGCTTCATTTCTCTCTATCAATAAAATTTTCAGTTCTCCTTCGTCAAATCCAAAAATGACACAGTCTACTGAAAATAAAGAATCAAAATGTTCTGGTAAATTTTCCAACCTATATTTTTTTATGCTGATAATAATTACAAATTTGGAAAAATTTTTCGATAAAATTGCTTAGTGTAGAAAATACACCTTATATTAGTGATTCTAAACCCAAATACCTAGAATTTATATGTCTAAAATTAATAAAATAGCTGTTTTTACTTCAGGAGGAGATGCACCAGGAATGAATTCCTGTATAAGGGCAGTGGTAAGAACAAGTCTTTATTTTGGATATGATGTTGCAGGTATAAAACAAGGATACCAAGGAATGATTGATGACAATATCGAAGATATGAACCGTCATTCTGTAAGTAATATTATGCAGCTTGGCGGTACTATACTAAAAACTGCTCGTTGCTTAGCCTTTAAAACGCCAGAAGGGATGCAACAAGCTTATGATAATTTAAAAAAAAGAGGCATAGATGCTTTAGTTGCTATTGGTGGCGATGGTACTTTTACAGGTGCCGAAAGATTTTCTGCCACTTATGATATTCCTGTGATTTGTGTTCCTGGAACTATTGATAATGACCTTTTTGGTTCTGATTTTACATTAGGATTTGATACCGCAACCAATACCGTTATTGAGGCTATTGATAAAATAAGAGATACTGCAGAATCTCATGATCGTTTATTTTTTATAGAAGTAATGGGTCGTGATGCTGGTTGTATTGCACTTAGGGCAGGTATTGCTAGCGGAGCTGAGGCTATAATGTTGCCAGAAAGAGATACAGCTATTCCAGATTTGATTGATCTGTTGGAAAAAGGAGCTGCAAACAAAAAATCAAGTAGCATAGTTATTGTTGCAGAAGGAGATAAAAATGGAGGTGCATTTGGCGTTGCTAAAAAAGTAAAGGAGACTTTTGATTTTTACGATACAAAAGTGACTATTTTAGGCCATCTGCAAAGAGGCGGCAGTCCTAGCAGTTTTGATCGCATATTGGGAAGTAGAATGGGCTACGCAGCTGTAAATGCTTTAATAAAGGGTGAAAACAGAAAAATGGTAGGCTTAAGAAGCAATGAAATAGTTTTAACAGATTTAAAAGAGGCGTTAACAGGACATGAATTTAAGTTGGAAGACGATTTAATGGAAATGTCTATCATATTAGCTTAATTAATGATAGCGATAGTTTACAGCGGTTCTAGGTATGCCAATTGGCGTTTATCAAACAAAGGTAAGGATGTTATAGAACTACGTACAAATGGTATCAACCCTTTTTTTAACGACGAAAAATATATTACCCAATTGTTAAATAAAAATGTTGAACTTATTAACCATGCAGAAGAAATAAAGAAAATCTATTTTTTTGGAGCAGGATCATCTTCAGAAGAAAGAAATGAAACTGTAAAAAATGCTCTGACAGGTTTTTTCAAATTCAGCAAGGTGTATGTTTCCCATGATTTGGAAGCTGCTGCTAAAGCATCTTGTGACGATAAGCCAGGAATAATTTGTATTATAGGGAGCGGCTCTAACACTGGCTTTTTTGATGGTAAAAAAGTGCTTCTTAATAATTATGGCTTAGGTTATGCTATAGGGGATGAAGGTTCTGCAAATTGGTTAGGAAAAAGTATTGTAAAAGCATATCTTAATAAAACAATGCCTCTAAAATTAGTTTCATTATTCGAGAAAAAATACGAATTGGATCGGAAACAAATTATGGATAAGATATATAAACAATCGCATGCATCCACTTTTTTAACCTCTTTTTCAGGTTTTTTTAAAGAAAACAGGAAAGAAGAATTTATCCAAGATATGATAAAAGATGGCTTTCGCTTATTTATGGATACCTATTTAATTCCGATCTCCCAAAAATATGGAGGCAAACAATCCGTTTATTTTGTAGGATCTATTGCAGCCAATTACCAAGATATTTTAAGAGAAGTGGCAAAAGAAAAAAACATAAACATAAGTTCTGTAATTAAAGAACCTATTTATAATTTATTGAATTATTACGCAAACAAAAATTAATAAAAATGAAAATTGGAATCAATGGCTTCGGCCGAATTGGAAGATTAGCCTTTAGAGCAGCAATTAACAGACCCGGTATTGAAATAGTAGGAATAAATGACTTGGTTGAGCCAGATTACTTGGCCTATATGTTAAAATATGATTCAACACATGGAGCTTTTGATGGTACCGTAGAAGTAAAGGACGGTCATTTGGTTGTTAATGGAAAAACCATTCGTGTTACTGCAGAAAGAGATCCTGCAAATTTAAAATGGGATGAAATTGGTGCAGAATACATTATCGAATCAACCGGCTTTTTCTTAACTCAAGAAACCGCTCAAAAACACATTGATGCAGGAGCAAGAAAAGTAGTGATGAGTGCACCTGCTAAAGATGATACACCTACTTTTGTAATGGGCGTAAACCACAAAACTTTAATGGCGGCACAAAATATCGTTTCAAACGCATCTTGTACCACTAACTGCTTAGCCCCAATCACTAAAGTATTGATGGATAACTTCGGAATTGTTGAGGGTTTAATGACTACCATACATGCTACAACTGCAACACAAAAAACCGTTGATGGTCCATCTGCAAAAGACTGGAGAGGTGGACGTGGTGCTTCTCAAAACATCATTCCATCATCAACCGGAGCAGCAAAAGCAGTAGGTTTAGTGATCCCAGCTATTAAGGGGAAATTAACAGGTATGGCGTTTAGAGTTCCGGTTGCTGATGTTTCTGTGGTAGATTTAACCGTACGTTTAGAAAAACCAGCTACTTATGAGCAAGTTAAAAAAGCCATGAAAGATGCTTCTGAAGGTGAATTAAAAGGCATTTTAGGTTATACTGAAGATGCTGTAGTTTCTCAAGATTTCTTAGGTGATGCCCGTACTTCTATCTTTGATGCCGATGCCGGTATCGCATTGAACGATAACTTTGTTAAAGTTGTGGCTTGGTATGATAATGAGTGGGGTTATTCAAACAAAATTGTTGATTTGTTACAATACATGGCAACTGTTAAATAAAGAAGCTGAAAGCGGAAGGCTAAATTCTGAAAGCTGAATACATAATGGAAAGCCTGAGGATTTATTTCTCGGGCTTTTTTATAACTAATATTTTAATCTATAAACGCTGACCTAAAGATAAATCTCTAGGTAATTTTAAAAAATAAATAGTTGATAAGGATAATATTATAAGGATGACTTACTTATTAAAAAAAGTAATCAAAAATCAATTAACAACTTGAATAGTTCTTACCTGTTGCAACGCTCCGTTTTGCAATCTTGCATAATATATTCCTGCCTTTAATTTTATGCTTTCAAAGGTTAAATTGTATGAACCTTTATCCTTTATGTCGTCTAAAAGAGTTTCCATAAGTTTACCTTGCACATCAAAAATCTGGATTAGAGCATGCCCACCAGCAGATTCATAAGTAAAATTGGTACGTTGAGAAAACGGATTGGGATAATTAGAAATAATATTTTTACCCACATCTTTATTAGGGTCGAGGTTAGACACCATCCCACCTGCACAAGTGTACATTGGTTTAATAATTGGTAACGATTGATAATCTTTTAAAATGATATTTTGTAAAGAGGTGCCAGGTACACAAAACCAATTTTGGAGTATAGTTGAATAAACAGATCTAAAATCATATTGCATAGGAACATTATCTGCGTTACCAATAAGAGAATTAATTGTAGGGTTTTTACCCAATACACCCGCTTGTATACCTTCTCCAAAAACAAAGAGCGGCGCTGCTGCACCATGATCTGTCCCTAAACTGGCATTTGATTTTATTCTTCTTCCAAACTCAGAAAAAGTCATCCCAATAACTCTTTTAGAAGCACCTAAAAACTTTAAATCATCCATAAATGCCTTTATAGCATCTCCAACTTTTGCTAAAAGTACTGAATGCGCTCCTGTTTCTGTAGCTCCAGAAACTGCTTGCTGTGCATGTGTATCAAACCCACCAATATTTACCATATAAATCCTAGTCTTTAAGCCCCCTGCAATTAACCTTGAAACAATTTTTAGTTGATCTGCAAGTGTATTGTTAGTAGGGTAAGCATTTTGATTTGGAACTTTAGCAGCTGCAGATTTAATCACGTTTGCATACTGTTGTGTTTGTTGAGAAATCTGTCTTATATAGGTAAGTTCTTTACCAGCATTTGATTGAGGAGCTGGTTCAACGATGCCATTAATTAAATTATAGAAATTTACAGGATCAGTAATTGCCATTCCCATATTAACTGATGGCCCTTGAAATGCCGGAGAAATAAAAGAGCCTATCTGTAAAGCAAGAGGATCAGCCATTACAGAATTTGGATAACCTACTGGATAATTTGCATACTCGTCGTTTAAATACCTACCTACCCAGCCTGAATTTAGATATTGATTAGAATCTGCTCCGCTTAACCAAATGTCGGTAGCTCTAAAATGACTAAAATTAGGCTGTGGATAACCTACCGATTGTATTACTTGAAGTTCCTTTTGATTATATAAAGCACTCAAGCCTTTTAACGCAGGGTGTAAACCTGTATCATAACCACTTAGGGTCAATATCTTTTTATTATCTAATAAAATATTAGATCTAGCATTGGCTAAATTATCATATTGATCTAAAGGAATTACGGTGTTTAAACCATCATTACCGCCATTTAATTGAATAATAACGAAAACTCTGTCTGTCTCGGTATTACCTGCCGTTAAAGCGCTCAATAGCTGCGAAGCGCCAAATGCTTTAAAAGAAAAACCGCTAATTAAAGCTGGCATTACTATCCCAGCCGGAAGTGCCTTAGCTAAAAAATCTCTCCTTTTCATATCAATTGAAATTGGGGAAGGTTCATAATATATTTTATCATAGTTTGAAGCCTCCCTAACACAATACTCTTTTTAACATTATCCGTGGGACTTTGAAGATAAGAATTCCAAGCATCTGTCCAATAATAATCGCTTGTTTGGTTACTTAGCAAAATATTTTTTAGCTGTTGCTTTAAATTAACAGTTGGAGGAAGGGTTAATAAATGATCTAAAACTTCAGAAATTAAAATATTTGGATCTTCTGGCTTAGAAAAATTAGTGACATACTTTAACGGATCAATTACTATTTTTTTGGAGTTTCGGGTTATTCCTGCTCCTATCATTGTGTCTGTAAATTGATTTCTTTTTGGCAAAGTATCCGAGTTGATCCAAATTTCATAAAATTGCGGGAATTGATAAAATGCTGGCCATCCAGCTACATTAGGCGGGTCACCTAAATTTAACTGAATATTAGCCGCTAAGCTTTTTAAATACAACCACAAAACATTTTGAGTAGCTGCATCACTTGCGTCTGGAAAAATAACATCAAACTCTCTACAAATGCCAATCATGAGATCAAGAGGGGTTTTTATAAAACATGATCTATTTTGCGATTTAAAAAAATGATCACTCCCTAACAATTCAATTAAAACAGGTTTAATTTCGAAATTTGAATTAATAAAAGTTTGGGCTAGCGGAGCAATTATTTCTTGCTCTATTTGGGCAGTGATTTCATAATAAACAAAAAATCTATACAGCTTTCTGCAAATAAACATTGCCACCTCATTTTGCAGGAACAGCATGTTAATTAAGTCATCTAATTCAGATGCTCCCGCAGTACCTGTTTTACCTTTAATAATTGAATTATTATAAAATGAGGAAAATTGCTTGTCGGTGATATCGTGTTTTGTAGTATCAAAATTAGATTCAATTTTTATACCATCAATCTTAAAACCTGTTAATACCTTTGCCGCAGCTTTTACGTCTGCCTCGGTATATTTAGAATTAACACCTTTACCCATTGTAAATAGCTCTTGTAATTCTCTACCATAGTTTTCATCGGGTGCAGTTTTAGAATTTAAATATCCGTTTAGGTACCTCAGCATTGCTGGATCAAGCGTAACTTCTTTTACCAAAGTTTTAAAATTACCAACTGAAAATTTCTGCAATAGGGCAAAATATTTATACATATATCTTGCATCGGCAACAATACCAGATTCTAAAGCGAAGTGATTGTGCCAGAATAGCATCATTTTTTCTTGAATACTACTTTTCTGATTGATAATAACGCCTGTTAACCAGCTTCTAAGTGAATTTAATCTTTTAGCATTTGTTGTTCCATCATCATAATTGGCATTTACCCAAGTTTGATTAATTGGCACAGAAGGATCTGTGAAAGTAGCGTCGTTATAAGTATTCACAGGTGGCGATGGTATAGCTCTGTCTGCCGTTAAAATACTTAAAACTTCAGTTAATGATTTCCCCTTAAAAGTATCAAGATCTTTTATGTGGGCGCCAAAAGTTGTACGTTTTAGTAGGTGGATTAATTCTAACCTGCCAAAACTTCCGTTATACTTCGCAATCGACATACTTAGAATTTATTAACTGTTTTATCTAATAAATATAAATATTAATTATCAACAATAAAATACCAAACACGCAACAATTTTTGCAAAATTTATTTTGGGAGTTGACGATTACAATTCGTTAAATAATAAAAAAAACTAAACCTAATTTTTTCTCAGATAATGACAGGGCTTTGCGATAGAGGGTACTTTTCTTTGGAGAAATTTGCAAGAGTTAATCAAAAAATGTAACCCTAATGATCAAAAAAATAACATTAAATCTAATTTCAGTACTTATTAAGACTTAAATCAAACTTTACTTTTATCGGGTTAGTAGTGAAAAATTATAATGATTTTTCCTCTTATAATAATTAGCTAGCCACTAAGCAAATATTAGTGAACTAACTAACTCATCAAACTCCCAAATCTTTACCATTTTATCATCGCCAACAGATAACAATTCTTTTCCATCATTACTCCAACAAATATCATTTACAGATAATAAATGTCCTTCCTTAACTTTATCGATACTTAACTTTTTATACAAAGAAAAGTCTTCTAACCTCCAAATTTTAATGGATTTATCTCTACTCGCCGTCGCAAAAAAAGGTAATTTAGGATGGATTGTAATTTGATAAATAGCAAATAGATGGGCTGCAAAATTATGTTCACATTCCCAATTTTGTGTATTCCAAACTTTTAAATGAGCATCTCGCCCACCTGTAATCATAAATTTTCCATCAGGAGAAAAAGCTACAGAACCAACTCCATTTTCATGTCCTTTAAGCTTTATAATAAAAGTATAATCATCTAAAGCGTATATTCTTATAAATTCATCATTAGAAACAGTTGCTACAAAATTTAAGTTTTTATGGTAAGCGATGGAACGTATTTTATCATTTCCTGATTGGAATTGATGAATAATTTTTCTTTCTTCCGGATTAATAATTAAGATTTGCCCTGAATCAGTACTAGCTAATATTTCATTTTTATGTGAAATAAATTTTAAATCAAAAACAGCACCTCTTACAAAGATAGTTTCCAGTAATTGAGTTGTTTCTAAATCAAAAAACAGGATATTCCCATCATTACATCCAGCAATTAGCAAATTTAATTCATCAATAATAAATAAAGCATAAACCGTACTTTTTATTTGGTTAAAAATCCTGCGATGCTGATGTGTATTTAGATCCCATTCTATTATTCCCTTATCATTACCGGCAGTATAAAATAAAAGGAGATTTGGATGGGCAATGACTGAATAAATTGGATTATTATGTCCCAGTAAAGTAGTAGCTTTCATTATAATGATGTTTTCTTTGGGCTGTAAAGATAAAGTTTTGTTAAGCAGCAATTGGCCATTGAGAATTTTGTTAAGCTTGAAATTTCAAGTTTGAAGTTGTATATCATATAAATCGCAAGATTTTGATTATGTTTA
The DNA here is from genome assembly GCA_014378285.1 of Pseudopedobacter sp. GTDB lineage: Bacteria > Bacteroidota > Bacteroidia > Sphingobacteriales > Sphingobacteriaceae > Pseudopedobacter. Next base: position 166 of record JACMNZ010000323.1, on the reverse strand, counting down.
TTTTATAGAATAAAAAAGATTTAAAATGGATAAACAATGTTTAGATTGTGGCAACAGCATTAAAGGGAGGGCAGACAAAAAGTTTTGCGACGACCAATGTCGTTCTAATTATAACAACAGGATAAAAGCAATTGAGCATCCTCAAATAAAAAAAATCAATCAAATT
>JACMNZ010000322.1 GCA_014378285.1 Pseudopedobacter sp. | reverse complement strand
CGGATTAATTTGTAAATATTGTACGCCCATAAATAATACAGATGCAAAAATGCCCGTTAATAGATAATATTGTAGAAACCTTTTAGAACCCATAAAGTTCTCTATGATTGCGCCAAACATCCACAAGGCAAACATATTAGAAAAAAGGTGCATTAAATTTGCATGCATAAACAAATGGGTAATCAATTGCCAAACTTCAAATTTTGGAGAACCAAAATAGTAAAGCGCTAAATATTCATTTAAATCTATCCTGCTTTGAAAAGCATAAGTAGCAAAAAATAGGATACCATTAATAATCAATAAGTTTTTTACAACAGGCGGGAAAAGGGTATTACCTAAAGGTCTAAATTCTTTCATTTCTTAAAAAGTTCCGTTTTTATTAAACCTTTCGGCTAGTTCTAAAAGTGAAATTTTTGTGATGATCTGTTTTCCGTTGATGGCTGCATTAGGCATATCACAAGCAAAAAGCTGATCTATCAAATTATTCATTTCGTCTATCTCTAATGTTGTGCCAGCTTTAATAGCTGCATTTTTGGCTAAAGTTCTTGCTAAATTATCCCTTTTATCTAGCTTTAAAACGGTATGGTTATTCTTAAAACCTTCAATCAATTCCTCTAACATGGTCGCTAAATCATTGTTTTCTGGAATATCTGCCGGTACGCCTTCAATTACCAAGGTGTTTTTTCCAAACTCTCTTATCTGAAATCCCAAAGCCTGAAAATATGGCAGCAACTCGTTTGCTAAAGCAAAATCGGTGGTATTTAAGGTAACCGTTTGTGGGAATAAACTTTGTTGACTAGCGCCTTTATTTTGATCTAAATGCTTTAAAAATCTTTCGTATAAAATTCGCTCATGTGCCGCTTGCTGATCTACCAACATCAAACCCTGTTTAATTTGGGTAATGATATATTTTTGGTGCAATTGAAAAACTTGCCGACTTCCTAAATTCTCTAATTTATCATTATTAACAGAAATACTACTTCCTTTGTTTAGCTCAAAGGTGCTTTGTTCATGTTCTCTTTTATGTGCAATTTGATAAAGTGTATCCCAATTTTGGGGAATTCCTTGCTGTTTTTCGCCAACATTACGCAAATATGGGATTTCTTTGGTGGTAGCTTTTCCTTCAAAAAAAGGATTAAAACTTGGATTAAAATTTATTGATGGTGGGTTTATTTCATCTAAAGGCTTATGACTAATCATCGCCTCAAAAGCTGTTTCTTGATTAAAATCTAGGGTAGGGGTAATGTTATATCTTCCTAAAGATCGTTTAACTGCAGACCGAATGATTGCATAAATAGCTTTTTCATCCTGGTATTTAATTTCCGTTTTTGTTGGATGAACGTTAATATCAATTTTTGCTGGGTCAATCTCTATGAATAAAACATATAATGGAAAACAATCCTCAGGTAATAATTGCTGATAAGCAATCATCACAGCGTGGTTTAAATAACCATCTTTTATAAAACGATTATTCACAAAAAAAAATTGATCTCCACGGGTTTTTTTAGCAAAAGCAGGCTTGCCAATAAAACCTTTCACTTGGATAATGCTAGTTTCCTCATCTACAGGCACTAATCTTTCATTGTAATTATTGCCCAATAAATGCAAAATGCGCTGCTTTAATTGTGCTGATGGCAAATGATATACTTCTTGCCCATCATGGTGCAAAGTAAAATGAATTTCTGGATGCGCTAAAGAAACACGCTGAAATTCATCTATAATATGTCGGGTTTCTACAGGATTACTTTTTAAAAAATTTCTTCGAGCAGGGATGTTGTAAAAAAGATTTTTTACAGAAATTGAAGACCCAGAAGCAGTAGAACAAGGCTCCTGTTTAATCACGTTTGATGCTTCTATTTCTAGTTTTGTACCCAGTTCTTCTTCATACCTTTTGGTCTTTAATTCTACTTGGGCAATAGCCGCAATAGAGGCCATTGCTTCCCCTCTAAAACCCATCGTTCTTATCGCAAAAAGATCTTCGGCTTTGTTTATTTTTGAAGTTGCATGGCGCTCAAAACACATCCTCGCATCGGTTGCACTCATTCCGCAACCGTTATCTATCACTTGGATCAGCGCTTTTCCCGCGTCTTTTATAATCAACTGAATTTTATCGGCACCAGCATCTATGGCATTCTCTAACAATTCTTTAACGGCAGAAGCAGGTCTTTGTACCACCTCGCCGGCCGCAATTTGGTTGGCAACGGCATCTGGTAAAAGTTTAATTATATCCGACATAAGCCACAAAAATAGCAAAATTTT
>JACMNZ010000321.1 GCA_014378285.1 Pseudopedobacter sp. | reverse complement strand
CCCCGCTCCCATTTCTCCAGCATCTTTTTTATCGTCTTTAAAATCCTCGTTGTTTAACAATCTATTTTCATATCCAACTAAACGGTAAGCCGCTACTTTTGCAGGATTAAATTCTACTTGTATTTTTACATCTTTTGCAACCGTAAAGAGCGTTCCACCAAATTCATTGATTAACACTTTTTTAGCTTCATTAATTCCATCAATGTAAGCGTAATTCCCATTTCCCTTTTCGGCGATAGCTTCCATTTTACTATCCTTTAAATTTCCGCTTCCAAAACCTAAAACACTTAAAAATATCCCATCATTTTTATAGCTTTCAATTAATCTTTGCATTTCCGCATCGCTACTAGCGCCAACATTAAAATCTCCATCAGTAGCCAAAATCACTCTGTTATTTCCACCTTTAATAAAGTTGTTTTTTGCGGTCTCATAAGCCAACTTTATTCCCTCGCCACCTGCTGTTGAGCCACCCGCAGAAAGGTTGGTTAATGCATCTTTAATCTTATTTTTATCGTTACCTTTTGTGCTTGGCAAAACCAAACCGGCAGCACCCGCATAAACAACAATGGCAACTTTATCGTTTGTCCTTAATTGATCCGTCAATAATTTCATAGAAGTCTTCAAAAGTTCTAATCTATCAGGGCCTTGCATAGATCCCGAAACATCAATCAAAAAAACAAGATTAGAAGCTGGTAAATTTTCTGTTTTGATACTTTTTGCTTTTAAGCCGATACGAACTAATCTATGATTCTTGTTCCATGGCGCATCTGCTACATCAGCCGTAATACTCACTGGGTCAATTCCTTTTGGTTCAGGATAATTGTAACCAAAATAGTTGATCATTTCTTCAACCCTAATCGCATCTTTCGGAGGCATTTGTCCCATTTTTATAAACCTTCTCATATTGCTATAAGACGCTGCATCAACATCTATAGAAAAAGTGGAAAGACTATTATCAATCGTGTTTTTAAACCCATTTTCATTGATAGCATTATAAGATTCGGTGTTATAATCTACGTTAGAATATATTTGCGAAGCAGTGTAGCCTCTTATTGCCATGGTATTTATATTAAAACCGGATATAGATTTTTTTTGTTGTGTTCCATAACCGATAACCACAACCTCGTTCAAACTATTTTTATCCGCATTTAAATAAATTTTGAGGTCTCCGGGTTTTATATTAACTTCTTTTGTTTCAAAGTCTAAAAAAGAGACTATAATTTTTTTCTCGCTTTGCGAAACCTTTAATTTAAAATACCCATTGATATCTGTTGTGGTTCTTATTTTTGGGTTTAACCTAGAACTTAGGGTAGCTCCTGTTAAAACTTGTTTACTACTATCATAAACATAGCCAGTTACCAACTTGGTATCATCGGTTTTAAAAGCCATCAATAAAGTGGCGGTAATAATAAAAGTGCATATCCTTTTCATAATTTTCAATTTAAATTCATAATTATGATGCATTTAAAAACCTTTTTCCATAAACAGACCAAATATTTTTTTTAATATTGATATTAGATGTCGATGATTGTTGAACCCAAAGAAAGCTCTTTATACGAAGAGCAACTCATTGCCCAATATAAAATATCGGGCGATTTGAAGCTTTTGGGAAATCTATATCAAAATTATATGCCTTTGATTTACGGGGTTTGCCTAAAATATTTTAAGGATGAAGAGCGTAGTAAAGATGCAGTGATGCAGATATTTGAAGAGTTGATATTAAAGGTAAAAGAGTATGAAATAAAAAATTTTAAAAGCTGGCTGTATGTTTTAAGTCGTAATTTTTGTTTGATGGATTTAAGAAAAACATCAAAAATAAAAGTGGTAACTATCGACGATAAATTTATGGAATCTGATGTTCTTTTGCATCATGAAGATATATATGAAAAAGAGAAATCTTTACTTTTGATGGAGGATTGCATAGAAACGCTAAATACCGAGCAGCAATTGAGCGTTAAATTATTTTATCTTCAACAAAAATGTTATACCCAAGTTGCACAAGAAACCGGTTATGAGCTAAAAAAGGTAAAAAGCTATATACAAAACGGAAAAAGGAATTTAAAACTTTGCATAGAAGCAAAAATTGAACAAGAAGGATAAAGATATAGAACTGATCCGCCAATATTTAAACGGCGAGCTGAGCCAAACTGAAATGAACAGTTTAGAGGCTAGGGCTTTGGACGAGCCTTTTTTGCAAGATGCCCTGGATGGTTTTACAGAATTTTGTATTAAAAATACAGACTTAAACGACCTTGATAAACGTCTTAATGAAAGATTAAAAGATAAAATAAATTTTTTAAGTCTAAAATGGGGAATAAAGCAATGGGGAATTGCGGCGTCTATAATATTTTTTATTACTATAGCCGGAATCTATTTTAATCAAACTCCAAACAATAAAAATATTGCCTTAGCAGATTTGCAAAAAAGCAAACAAATTCCCAGATCAGAAAAAATCAAAATAGATTCTTCAGAAAACCAAAATAAATATCCTCGATTAGAGACTTCTAAAAATGAACAGCAAATAACTTTGTTAGATGAAAGTGAAAATAGCCAAAAAACGAAAATCTATATGCCAGAGTTGGATATTAGTTTAGAACCTAACCAAGCTGCTGCTGATTCAAACAAATCAGTTGCTTTAAATAAAGTTGTTGTAGCTGTATCTAGCCCACAATATAAAAAGAATATTGCAAGTGATGCCACTTCTATTAACAATGAGAATCTAATGGCTGCTAGATCTATGAAATCCTCAACTAGTGCCATAACTAGAAATATTAAAGGGAAAGTTATTGATGAAAAAGATGGCGCTACACTACCTGGCGTTTCAATTAAGGATATTACAACTGGTAATGTTTCTCAAACTGATGCAAAAGGACAGTTTGATATTTCGGTTTCTAAAAACACGGATTTAGTTGCTAGCTATATTGGATATGACACCAAAGAAATTGCCACTAAAAACATCGATAACGATTCTCTAAATATTGCTTTAAAACAAGTTAAAGCCTCCTTATCAGAAGTGGTTATAGTTGGCAATGGCACATTAAAAAAATCTTCTAATATAATTGCTGGCCCTAAAAATGGTTGGTTAAACTTTAGAAAATATTTAGATGAGGAGGCAAAAAAAGCGAATCAAAAGCATGGTAATGTTGACGTAGAGTTTATTATACAAGCAAATGGAACATTAACTGATTTTAAAATTCTTAAAAGTTTAAATGCTGCCGCAGATAAAAAGACAGTAAATTTAATAAAAGATTATCCTGGAGGCTGGAACGGTTCTCCCGATAATATCCCTCAAAAAGCTAACGTTACCGTTAAATTTTAAAAAAGTATGAAAAAGCTATTGTTATTTATCCCCATTATACTTTTTGCTTGTAATCAAGATAAAAAGAAATCCAATACTACAGAAACGGCTAAAGCTATTGAAATAAAGGACCCTCATTCATTTTCTGACCCTAGTAATTGCGTAGTTACCCATCTTGATTTAAAATTAAATGTAGATTTTAAAACTCAGATTTTAAAAGGCGAAGCAACCTGGACTATCAATAAAATTGGTAAAATTGATGAAATCATTTTCGATGCAAAAGGATTAAAAATCGAAAAAATCACGTTAGATGATGACATCAAAAACGCTTTTTTTGCTTTAGGCGATGAGGAACCATTTATGGGACAACCATTAAGCGTAGATATTAAACCAACCACCAAAAAAATCCATATATTTTATTCAACTAGTAAAAATGCTCCGGCTTTACAATGGTTAAATCCAAATCAAACAGCCGGTAAAAAATTTCCTTATTTATTCACTCAATCTGAAGCTATCCTAGCCAGAACCTGGATTCCTTGTCAAGACAGCCCTTCAATTAGGTTTACTTATAACGCAGATATAACTGTACCGAAAGAACTTTTAGCCTTAATGAGTGCAGAAAATCCTCAAAAGAAAAATGATTCTGGCATTTATCATTTTGAACAGAAACACGCAATTCCATCTTATTTAATGGCTTTAGCCGTTGGTGATATTGCCTTTAAAGCGATTGATAATAGAACCGGAGTTTATGCAGAACCCTCTGTTTTAGGGAAAGCAGCTTATGAATTTGCCGATATGGGTAAAATGGTTACTGCCGCCGAGAAAATTTATGGCGATTATCATTGGGGGCGATATGATGTTTTGGTTTTACCACCAAGCTTCCCTTTTGGAGGCATGGAAAACCCAATGCTTACTTTTGCCACGCCAACAGTTATTGCCGGCGACCGTTCCTTGGTAAGTTTAATCGCCCATGAACTGGCGCACAGCTGGAGCGGAAATTTAGTAACCAACGCCACTTGGAATGATTTCTGGCTTAACGAAGGTTTTACCGTTTATTTTGAACGCCGAATTGTAGAGCAACTTTATGGAAAGGAAGAAGTCCAGATGCAAGAAGTTTTAGGCTACAAAGACTTAAAAGGAAGCATTGATGAAATGGGCGAAACAAATCCTGACACTCGTTTAAAAGTGGATTTTACTAATAGAGACCCAGATTTAGGGGTTTCTGATATTGCTTATGAAAAAGGGTTTTTCTTCTTAAAGAATATTGAGAATGCCGTAGGACGAGAAAAATTTGATGCTTTTTTAAAAGAATATTTCAACAGCCATGCTTTTACAAGTATGGATAACGATGGTTTTTTAGCTTACTTAAACGATAATTTAATTAAAAACGATGAAAGCTTAAAAGACAAAATCAATTCTTATGCTTGGGTTTATCAACCTGGTTTACCAAAAGATTTTACCTTGCCCATAAGTGAAACATTTAATAAAATCGATAGCCTTCAAAAACAATTAATGGCTAGTCAAAATCCGAAAGGACTAAACAAAGAAATTAAGTCTACTAACGAAAAATTATATTTTATAAGAACCATTCCTGCTTCCGCAGATTTAAAATTAATTACAGCATTAGACCAAGAATTTGGTTTTACCGATAGTGGTAATTCAGAAATTCAATGTGTTTGGTACACTTTGGCAATCAATAGGAATTATAAAGTTGCCTATCCAGAAATGAAAAATTTTTTGATAAACGTTGGGCGAAGAAAATTCTTATTGCCAATTTATAAAGCCTTAATTGAAACCCCAGAAGGAAAAAAATTAGCTAATGAGATTTATAAAGAGGCAAGACCAAATTATCATTCTGTGGCTTATAATACTTTAGATGAAATGTTGAAGTGATTACAAAAGGTAATTGTTTATCATAAGATTTACAAAGTTTTTGAAACTTCATATTCTGTTTCTGCTGTTTGCCTTGGTTCATTTCCGTGTTATCGGTTCTTGAGAACACGAAAGTTGGCGAAAGATTTGATTCCTGAGGACACGACGACCAATACTAGCCGAAAACAATTATGTGGTTAATTAGCGATTTGGAATTTGGTTTTGAGAACTCGAACCATGGCGAAATTATCAATCGGTCCAAAAAAACTGATAAGAATCTCGTCTTCAAAATCATCCATAATTTTAAATACGGATAGCCTTTTTAACAAACTGATTAACGGTAATAAGATTAAGACAGAAAACGATAAAGGCGAATTTGAAATGACT
>JACMNZ010000320.1 GCA_014378285.1 Pseudopedobacter sp. | reverse complement strand
TATTTCATATGAGATTTACATAAAGAACAAGTTTTGCATTTGTTAAAAGACGGTATTTAAACAAGTTTTGGCCATATTAGGCTTGATTGTAATGTAGAGATAGGAAGTGCAACAGATTTTGCAGAAACTGACTAATTTTAAAAAGGAGTAATTTAAAGCTGCTTACAAAAATTTGATTTAGAGCTAATAGAAGACTTAAATTCAAGTATTAAATGCAATAGTGTTTAAAATTCATTAAATTTTAAAAGAAACAAATGTTAATTTAAATCGTGTTAAATTCTTTAGAATGATTGGTAGTCATTGATTTTACAAAAAAAAATAATCTAAATGAAAAATTTAAAATTGCTTCAAAACCCTAACTCGTAATAAATTGGTATCAACATTTACAAAAACAAAATTTAAAATTAGTTTTGCCTATTACATAATATTTTTTCTATTCTTTATTAGTATTAATCCTATAAATGCACAAGAAAATTTAAGTCCTGACGAAATGCTAATAAAAGTCAGAAAATTAGCTTTTGATGATAAAAATTATCTTGCGGCAATTGCATTAACTAAGAAGGCTTTGCTTAAAAGTCCAGATTATACCGATGTAGAAATATTTTTAGGAAGATTATATAATATCTTCTTTAAGATTGGTATATTTTTTTCAATGTTAAAACTGCTAACAAAAAATATTACATCTTTAGAATACTTCGTTTCTTGAGCTGACTTTTCAAGATCTGCTATTTCTTAAGACAATTTTGGGTTAACGTGTTTATTTATAATTAATTAATTACAAGAAAGATATTACAGTTTTAAGTAAATAGACGCTTTAATAAACTTCATGTTAAATGAGGCTGTTCCATAACCTGAAACAGCCTCTCTAACTTCATTAATTATAACCAGGGTTATTGGCCATTGGTTTGCTTAAATTGGCATTAATCACGTTCTGTGGTATTGGTAAAAGTGTGTCTCTTTGTGCGATAAGTTGACCAGAATATTTGTTATATAACTTTGTTCTATCAAACCATTTGTGTGCTCTGCGTAAAGCATATCTTCTAGGTTCTTCAGTAATTAATTCTCTAGAACGTTCATCCAAAATAAAATCAGTATTTACTTGTGCCGCAGTAACAAGAGATGCTTTTGACCTAGCCCTTAGTGTTGTTAAGGTAGTTGCAGCACCGTTTAAATCTTTTAGACCCAACTGCGCCTCTGCTAAAAAAAGATAAGTCTCGCCTAAGCGGATATATATTTGATCATTGGCGGTTGAAGTATTTTGTACATCATTAATATCATTTGGTGCATTATCCCATTTACGAGTACTTGGCCAATTCTGCTTGTAAGTAGCAGTTGGTAATGGTTCATCACAATCTATACTTAAATTTACAAAATCATTAAGCGTACCGCCTGTATAACCTGGACTAGTACAGGTTGCATTTGCCTTAGAACCCGTGGGTAATGATTTTGAATTGTTCATTTGATAAGAAAATCTCCATGCAAAAGAACCACCCCTATCATCACCTGTTTGATATAAAGAAAAGGCATATTTTGTAACAGCAAATCTTCCTAATCCTCTGCCGCCATTAGCTTGAGAATAAGTAATTGGTTTTTTACCGCCTACTGTAATATCAGAGTATCTATTTACCCACCACCTTCTTTCTAAATTGGTTTCAGAACCGGTAGATAAGTATTCATTTGGCATAATCCAAAGAACTTCGGTATTTCCTTCTTCAATATTAGAGTTTCCATCCAAAAACATGTCTGTAAAAGGGGTTCCTGGATTGGCTTTATTTACACCATATCTAACCGTAATTAACTTATATTTGGGATTATTGATTACCGCCAGAGCCATATCTTTTGCTTTTTGATATTGACCCATCTCTAAATAAAGCTCAGAAAGATAATGTTCTGCAACTACCTTACTAGCTCTTCCTTGTGTTAAAGGTGCATCTTTAAGATTTGCCTCTGCAAAAAGCCAATCAGCTTCCATTTCGTTTCTTATATCTGAAACTGACGCTCTTTCATAATCTGTTTTCACTCCAGAAGATTCTGTTAAACTTAAAGGTACAGGGCCGTATAAATTTACCAAATGGCGATACGCCCAAGCTCTAATTAATCTTGCCTCTCCAACAATCTGATTTTTATCAGC
>JACMNZ010000319.1 GCA_014378285.1 Pseudopedobacter sp. | reverse complement strand
TTGATAACGTTAGTAGAATCGAAAATAGGATTTAGATTTAAACCCAAGTTTGAAAAACTAGGGTAGAGCTCAGTTTTTAAAGGTGATAAATCATCTTTTTGGCATGACATTAATATAATAGCAATAGAACTTATCATTGAAAAACTTAAAAATTGTTTCATAACTTCTACTATTTGGGGTGGGATAATCCCAACTATTTTTACGCAGAAGTGTGGTTTAGGGTTCAAGAATTTCATTTTAAATTTATTGATACATTTTAAACGCTAAATATATGCTGTTTAACACTCTAAACGTGGTTTAATGGCAGAAGGATTTAATAAATTAATTCGTGAATATTATATTAGAATATGGTACGATTTATGAATTTGGATCGGCTTTTAAAAAAACCGTTAGCAGAATATATAGTAAGGAAATTAAAATTTGAAATTTATAACAATCACTAATATATAGATTGTTGGTTTTGATAAATTGCAATTACCAAATCTACATTTTGAGCAGATACATTCTGTTGGGTATAGGATAAAATTTGTCGCTTATTTTGAGCTAATAAAGTTGGAGAAGATATTAGTGTTTCCATCTTATTCCTTAAATCATCCATGTTTCCATTTTCAAATGAAAAGTTTTCTTTATCGAAACAATATTCTAGTAATCCTTCACAGTTTGAGACTAAAACTGGCAATTCAAAAGCGTAAGCTGTCATAATTACTCCACTTTGTGTTGCATCTAAATAAGGAAGTACACATAAATCTGCGTCAACCATAATTTCATATAATTCTTCTAAATCTATAAATCTATTTTTAATGATGATATTCTGATATGGATTATAATTCAAAAATTCTGGTTGGTAACCATCTATCGTTTTACCCGCAATTATAAAATCTGTATCAAAATAGTTTATGGCCAATTGTATTGCAGCATCATAAAAAAGTTCTGCCCCTTTATATGGAGAAATCCTACCAAAAAACACTACCTTTTTTCTTGTATTAACTTTAAATCCTTTATCTATTCCAATGTTTAAACTAGTATAAACAGGCATTTTAAACGTTTTTAGTTTTTCTTTAAACAGAGGAAAATTTTTAGAAAAAATCTTTGCAGAAAATTGTGAATAGGTTATAAATTGATTGATATAAGGAAAATAAAGCCTATTTAAAGTATCAATACGCCCTCTTTCTTCACCTGTATGCGCAACAGGATCATGTATAATATAAAAGAGTTTTTTATTGCGAATTCTAAAAAGAAAATACCAATCTGCAAAGCTTAAGGATTCTAAAATGGTAAAATCTGAATTGTATAAATACTTATTAGAAAATAGCAATTTAGACCACCCTACAGTGTTTTTAAAACTACTTTCATTATGTTGTTCAAACTTGCAAAGTACCTTTGCGCCTTCAAAATAAGGGTAAACTCTTTCATAATTTTCACCCTTTAATACATCCTCTAATCTTAAAGTCTTATTAAGGTATTCTTTTGCTTCTTGATCCGTAATACCTAAATAACTAGCTGTTGCAGGCGCAATGATTAGTATTACATTAAGATTCACTTTTTGCTTTAATTCCTTAATAAATTCTATCGAAATATCAAAAAACCAAGGTCTAGTAATGTAATTTACATTTAGCATATCAAGCTTCATTTAATTTTAACCCTGCCTTCTCTTTTAAGAAAGTCAAAATACGTTTATCAGTAAAAATGATAACACT
>JACMNZ010000318.1 GCA_014378285.1 Pseudopedobacter sp. | reverse complement strand
TAATACCAGTGATGTGGATTACTTTTTCTGCTCTTGATGTCACCATAACTATGGTCTTAAGCTGGTTGTTATATGGTTTGATACAAGCTATTATAGCAGGAATTGTATTCGCCAAAATGAATCCTTAAATAGGTTATCAATTCAAGAAATCAAAAAAACATTTTGAGTATTTTCAATTTTCAATTGTTATTTTAATTATTATTGTTTAATGGAAGCAAACACTCAACCAAATCGAGAAAAACGAAAATATTCTTCGGCTTTGCGTTTATGGCACTGGCTAAACCTTTTAGTGATTACAGGATCATTAACTACTGTTTTAATCAACTCAACTTTAAACGATAGAAAAGGAGCGGTAGACGCTTATCAACAAAATACAGAAAATGTAAGTTTGTCAACGGCCCAAATTCAATCTGTTATCCATCAGCAGGAGGATAGCGTATGGGAAATTCATATCTATTTTGGTTATGCTTTAGCTACTTTACTAGTTTTTAGGTTGATATTAGAGTTCTTCCAATTGGCCGATCAGAAATTTATTAGAATTCTAAAAAACACCTATCAACATTATAAAGACACAAAAGAACATCGATTTAAAGCGCAAAAGAAATTTGGTGTAAAACTGGTATATGTGTTCTTTTATCTCTTATTAATAGTGATGGTATTTACTGGTTTAACTCTAATATTTGGCAGCGATTTCGGTGTGTCCAAAACCATTAGTCATGATGTTAAGGAAGTTCACGGTTTTTCTATGTATTTAATTCTTGCTTTTATTGCAGCTCATTTAATTGGGGTTTTTATAGCCGAGCGTACCGATCAAAAAGGAATTACTTCTGACATGATTAATGGAGGAGACTAAATTTCTTCGAGTTGCAAATGAAACTCAATCCCTAATTTGTCTTTAGTTTTTATCATTCCACCTAATTTAGTTGGTGGAGTGATATTAAAATCAGAGAAATTCACATCTCTGGAGCCTAACATGTGTATATTTTGATTTGCATCTTTATAAAAGTCAAAATTTATATCAAACTTTTTCCTCACCTTTGCTAGTTCAATAATTACAACTCCTTTAATGTGTTCTTTTTGACTATTCAATGAAGGATATTTATCTAAGCTAATAAAGTGGATTTTTAAATAAGGAAACTCTTTAGCTTTTAAGGTTTTGCGAAGTTCAGCAGTCATCATTTTATTGTGGCAATCAAAGCTTTGAATAGGTATTAAAATATCTCCACTTAGTTTAATGAAATTATTTGAGTGGTTTGCTACAAAAACGATGGTATCTGGCTTACAATAATTGGTAACAATACAGTCAAATTGGTTAACTGAAGTGCTGCCATTTACAATTAATGATCCTGATTTATTCACTAGCATCGTTTTAGAAGACGATATTTCCTGATTGGAATAAAGGTTAAATCCTGAATCGAGGATGAAAACAGTGAATAATACTAAGATCTTTTTGACGAACATGATTAATGGATTATTAAAAAGTCAGGCTGCTTCACACAACCTGACTTATCAATTTAAAAATGTAGAAAACTTAAAATCCTACTACGGCTTGCACCACATATCCGTGGAATTTACCGCCATTTCTCACATCACTAGCTAAGAAATCATTATATTTTTGATCGCTATACTCAGCTTTTAATAAAATGTTACGTGTTAAAAACCAACCACCTGAGAATGCTAATCTATCTACTGAAATGTCACTTGTCATTCCTGTTAACCTTGCTTTTACAGTATTATATCTTGCACTAATAAAAAGGTTTTCTGTGTGACCAAATCTGTAAACGCCATCAATCGCAAACTGATTTGCTTTTCTGGTATCAGTTTCTGTTTTACTTCTACCATTGGCAAATTCAAATGTTCCAAATAGCTCAAATCCAGCTGCTTTTATGAAACCGTTTAATTGAGTAGTATGAATTACTTTAGAAAAACCAGGGTTAAAACGACCAGAGAAAGCATTACCATCAG
>JACMNZ010000317.1 GCA_014378285.1 Pseudopedobacter sp. | reverse complement strand
TGGATGTAAGCGTGATGAGGATTTGAAAAGAAAACGGTTTTATTGGGTTCTCTAAATTTGATATACTTTAAAAACACATATTGAAAAAGCTGATTACCCAATCGCCCATCAAACCTAACGCCTATCATACCTTGCTCCTATTTTTAAATTTTAGCCATTGTGGTTTTACAAAAATGGCATAAAACTCTGGATAAAAGCGATATGCATAAACAAAACTATGATAAAACTTTACACCTAGTTCTCTCCTTAAAATAATTTGGGCAATGATAAAACCTATGATATTTGAAATTAGCGTGGCATAAGCCGCTCCTATAATGCCTATGTTTTTTATAAAGAAATAGTTTAAAATCAAATTTGTTGTGGCAGTTATCACTACGATATAAAAAGTGGTTTTTGTTTTACCAATAGAATCTAAGATTGTCCCAAACTGCCTACCAAACGGGATTAGTAATGTATATAAAAGTGTAACTCTTAGTATAGAGCCTGCGTTTGTATATTTATCACCAGCTAATAGGTATAAAATAAGATCTGGAAAAATATAAATAAAGATTAATCCGGGAATCAAAATCGCTAAAATAGTTCCTACAGATTTTTCATAAAGATATTTTATAGATTCCTTCCCCTCTGTTTCCATCCGTTTAGCACTTTGTGGGAAAACGATATTAGCCATCGCACTGGTTGGAATATCTATCAAATTCACAATTTTTACAGCCACATTAAAAACACCAGAAGCCGCAGGCGCAATAATCCCAGAAAGCATCATTTGATCTACACTTCCAGATAAAATAGAACTCATAGAGGTTCCAAAAGCATATTTACCGTAGTTAAAAAGCTTAAGCATCCATGTTTTATAAAAACCGATAGCAAAGTGTAAATACGGTTTAGCATAAAAATAGGCGATTACCATGGCTATGGCAGATCCAAAAATTTGTACCATTACCAAATGATAAAGTGGAATATTGATTTTAAAAACAAAACAATAAAGTACATAGGAAAAATAAATAGCTTGGAAGACTGTATTAGAAACAAAAACCCCCTTAAATTTAAAATTGGCTTGCTCTATGCAATTATATTGAGTTAAAAACCCATTTAAAATATAAATGATATTGAACAAATAAAATAAATTTACCAGCTCTGGGGAATTTAATAATTTGGCTAATAACCCTCCCAAAGCAAGGTTTAGGATAACAATGACTATCGTAATGATTATATTGATAGTAAAAGCAGCAGTCATGATTTTTGGCTTATCCTCATCACTTGCTCCCGATAGAAATTTTATCAACGCATTTTTTATTAAACCATCCCTAAAAATGTTTAAAATGGTGATAGTGGTCATGTAAACCGTCCATTCTCCAAAATCGTTCTTGCTTAATATCCTTACTAAAAAAAAGAAACTACCAAAACCAAAAAGAACGCTTGCAAAATTTTGCAAAACGTTAATGAAACCAGATTTTATCCAATAATTACCTTCGCCTTTCATTAATCTTTTAAATAATGGTGGACGTAATTTTTCAGTTCTTGATCTGTTTTAGCATGGTAAATTGTTGCATCAGAAAGTTTCGGGAAAAGCTTTTGGAAACATCCAAAATGATGTTCTGGACCTTTTTTAGAAAGTATGATATTTGAACCTTCAAAACAACTTGCCAATGCTGCTGTGCCGCCATGGATAGAAATAAATTTATCTGCATTGGCATAAACGCACATCTGAAAATGATTATAATTTTTAGCTTTAATCTTGTTTTCAGCGAATAAATCGTCCATTAAAACAACCTCAGGATATTTTTCTTTTATCCAATCGTATTCGTTTAAATCGTTTACTTCGCTAGTATCAGAAGTAATATTTTTTGCCTTAGGGCGATTGTAAACAATCTGATATTTTTTGCCCAATAAATCAAAAATATATTTTAAATTTTCTATACTGAAAAAACTAATTGGCGGCCCGTCCCATTCTGTATTGTAACGATTGGCAACCATTAAAATAGGTTTATCAAAAACGTAAATATCATTTTTAAAATAAGATTTGTAAGGCACTTTTTCCCATTTATTGATGTCATAATCCTGACTGTAAAGAATTCTTGGCGTTTCGTAATTGTAATTTCCTTCATTGGTGCGCACCTCAAAAACTTCTTGATGATGGGGAGAGAAAAAATACATTTCAGAAGTAAATTTTGCACCTTCGGTTTTTAATAGAGTTCCATTTTTAAAATGCCAATAAGCAAAAGGAATTACAAATTCTAGCTCTGGAGCAAACTCGCCGTTAAATGAAATGGTTTTATACTTCTTTTTGAATATATAATCCCTAAAAAAGTATTTCCATTGAATAAATTGGCAATAATAAGTATCTCGATAATAATACCTAACGTCATGATGGAGTTTGCCATATTGCAATCTCACATACAAACTTATAATTTTGGTGATGATATTATTTGGGATATGTTGCTGTTGATTCAAATTTCATTACCGTTTAGATATTCAGATAATCTTTTTATATGGAGCTTAAATCTATGATTAAATGCTTTCAAAATCCCTCCTTCAGCCAATAATCTTCTTGATGATGTAAAAACCCTTGCTTTTTTATCGATAATTAAATGTAATTCTCCAGATTTCATCAAGTTTACCGCCATTCTGCCATCTTCAGATTCATCAACATAATCATCGCTTCCATGAGCATTGTCAAATTTACGTACATTTTTAACTTTAAAACCACCATTTGCAAAACCAACAGCAGTTTTAAAACCCATATTGAAACCTAAAAAATTGATATGTTCCCTCTTCCTTTTCCTAAGTCTAATGATAATTCCGGCCAACCTTTCATAAATCCAAAAGAATAGACGTTCTCCTTCCCTTTCGGGGATGAAAGCATATCTTGCGTAAACACCAACAATTTTTTCGGAATCTTCCAATGGTTTTACCATGGTATCAATCCATTTTGGTGGATAAAAAGTATCCGAATCTGCACATAAATGATATTTCCCTTTTGCATTTTCCAATCCCATTTGCCTAGCGAATGTAATACCTTGTTGAGGTTGGAATAAACTTTTTATGCCCAGTTTGTCTAAAATTTGCTGAGTTTTATCCGTAGAGTTATTATTGACAACAATTAACTCAACTTTTCTTTCTGTTTTATTTGAAGCTATGGAAGAAAGTGTTCTAAAAATATTGTTTTCTTCGTTCCAGGCCGGGATAATGATAGATATTTCTGGTTCTGTAGATTGCAATTTATTTAAGCCAGTTTTTATAATGTTAATCTCATCAACACTCAAATCAAAAAAACTTTTCTTGGGAAATTGATGGTGCTTTAACCAACTTGGTAATATGAAAGGCGCTACATACATCATTATCCTTTCAGCTTATAGATTAATAAATCGATGTTGAATCTCAAACAACGATAAACTTCCCGCAAATTATTTACTAAAAAACTATTGTTATTTCTCCAAAAGTTACGTTTAACGGTACTTGGCTCTTTGCTTGTGTTTTCTTGATCAATTAATTCTGTAATTTTTTGATAAAAGTAAACCTTTGGTTTTTTACTTAAAACCTGCATCATCATTTTATACTCCGTTCGGTCAGATTTTATCCCTTCTTGATATCTTCCAAATTTTTCAAAAAAGTTACTTCTACGCAAATGTGGATGATCGCTGTAAACGTAAAACTTTCTATATCCCTCCCAAATATTTAAAGATTTGAAAGCAACCTCTCCAAAACCTTCTTTAATATTTTTTAAAAATGGATACTTAAAGTAGGCATAAAATCTAACAAAGTCTAAATCTGGTTCTTGCTGCATAAATTGATGCGCCAAATTTAATTTTTCTATAAACTTTAGTTTCGGTATAAAATCTTCTTGAATGTACAATGTATAAAGCGTTTTTACAGCGTCTTGTCCTTTATTAATATTGTTACCCAATCCTTTATTTAAAGGGGTCGTAATCAGCTCAAAATTAAATTGTTGCTGTAATTCCTTTACTTGATCAAGATGTTGTGGGTTACTAGCGTCATCAGAAACTATAACATTACCAAACTGCGTTTCTAATGCCTCAAATGTCTTTAAAAGCTGCTCTAAAGATCTACTTCTATTATAATGTGTTATCAGTAAAGTAATATCATTAAAAATGTTCATCAAATATCAAGAAGATAGACCAAAAACTTAATCTCAAAGTAAGACAAAAATCTTTTAAGGCAATATATTTTTTATTTTTTTCTTAAATTTAATTAACGCTTTGTGAAGTAATCTATAAAAATCACTTTTTAAGGGCATACCTTTCCAAGATGTCATATCCAAATACTTGAAAAATTCTTTTCTAAACTGCTCATCAGATTGGTATGATTTAAAAAACGGCTTAATATCTAAAAAATGAATACATTTTGGTTTTGGATGATAATTATTTGCAAACCAATTCCACATGGGGTCTATTTCTAACCAGTTTTGTGCAAAAACAACATTTAAACCGTATTGATCTGCATAATTTACATGTTCAATATGATCATCCATGGCTTTAAATACTTTTTGAGGGATGTTTTCTTGTCGCCATTTTTCACAATCAATGATCATCAAACCCGAGTTAAAGTATTTTGCATCAGCTGGCAAGCCTAATTCTTTATAATTTGGAATACCTCCCCAAACACAACCTACGGTTTTGCCAACATCCAAAACTGCTGCCATGGTATAACTTTGTAAATCGATGTTCCAAATTTCGGAAACATCATTTTTAACGATCATATCAACATCAAAATAAAGAAGTTTTTTAATCTCTTTATCTAAAATGTAGGGAGCAAATAATCTTAAATAAGCTGTTTTAGGAAAAGCAGAATTGTCTGCAGGGAATTTTACATCTTTTGGGAAAACGTTTTCTGCATTTAGCCACCTCAATTTAATTTTTGATGAATTGCTTATGGAAGCATTTACTTTATTTTGGTTTTTTGAAGAGATTTTATCGTTTAAAATATGGAAAACAATCTCTTCATCACTTTTATGATGATAATCTATCGATTTTATTAATGCTGCCAATAAAATTACATAACCATTATTACTAGCTAACGCAATATGTATTTTATCTTTTTGGGTAGTCATTAAAATTAGATTATGCTCAAATATAAAATCATAATCATTAAATGAAGAATAAAAAGCGGGCGAGGTGGGGTATTTTAAAGTTGGAAAATAACTTCAAAAATATTTTGGGAAAGTGCTTTATTGTATTGATAATGAAAAGTATCACAACATTGTTTAATAATCATTAATCCAAAATTTTCTGGTACTTCCTCTAAAGAAAGATAATCTATTGCAGGTGGTTCTAAAAATTCTATTTGATTCTTGCTTTTAATATTTATAAAAAGTGTGTAATTATTGCCTAAACGAGCATTAATTTTTAAAGGTTCCGCAAATGGATCAATAGGAAAATCATAATATTTATCAGTATCAACATCTTTAAATGTAAAACGCTGTCCGTTATCAATTTTTTTTACAACAACTTTATCAGGATAACATTGAATATCTATATAAGAAACCGCTTTACAATGCTTCATGGCGTTAGTAAGAAGTTCCATAATAGCTAATTTAAACTTGGCCGTTCTTTTAAAATCTTTACCTAATGAAGAATTTTCTGTAACAAATTCTAAACACTGATCTATAAATACACGGTAAGTTGTGATTTGAACGGGAATTTCTAATGTAAGATTACCTGTTTTAACTACCATTATTTTAAGCTCTTTATTGCTTCTTCAGTATTATCATAAATATTAAAAACCTTATCTAAACGGGTCATTTCAAATAAAGCCATTACATCATTACTGATATTTGCCAAAGCAATCTCTCCTTTTTTAG
>JACMNZ010000316.1 GCA_014378285.1 Pseudopedobacter sp. | reverse complement strand
GTTGCAAAAGATGTAAAAATACAAGTAGAATTTAATCCTGCAAAAGTAGCGGCTTACCGTTTAGTTGGATATGAAAATAGATTGTTAAACAACGAGGATTTTAAAGACGATAAAAAAGATGCTGGAGAAATGGGAGCGGGGCATACAGTAACTGCACTATATGAAATTATTCCGATAGGTGTTAAAGATGAGTTTACTAAAAAATCAATCGATTTAAAATATCAAAAACCTGATAACAACAATAACTTAAAGGAGTTATTGACCGTTAAAATAAGGTATAAAAACCCTGATGAAAATAAGAGTAAGGAGTTAAGCGTTTCATTGATTGATGATAACCAAAAGTTAGAAAATTCTCCAATAGATTTTAAATTCGTTGCTGCTGTTGCCGAGTTTGGATTGTTAATCAGAGACTCTGAATTTAAACAAAATGCTAATTTTGATCATGCGATTACCTTAGCAAAAAGCGGAAAGGGAAAAGATGATAATGGCTATCGAGCAGAATTTATACAGTTAGTAGAAAACGCTAAACTATTATCCACAAAAAATGTAATTTCAAAAAATGATGATGAATAAGACTATAAATAAAATAACGCTTTCGCTAATGTTTTTAATGGCAAGCAGCGGAGCGTTTGCGCAATTTGGTAAATTATTGGATAAAGCAAAAAGTGCTGCAGCTGGAGGTGGAATTTCTGCAAGCCAAACGGATATTGCAACTGCTTTAAAACAAGCTTTAGAACTTGGGGCCACAAAAAGTGCTGATTTACTTTCTGCACAAAATGGTTTTTTTGCAAATTCTTCAGTTAAAATTTTGTTTCCGCCAGAAGCAATAAAAGCAGAAGCAACTTTAAGAAAATTAGGTTTAAATAAAATGTGCGATGATGCTATTTTAAGTTTTAATAGAGCTGCGGAAGATGCCGCTAAAACCGCAAAACCCATTTTTGTAACTGCCATAAAACAGATGACTATTAAAGATGCAACCAATATTTTAATGGGATCTAAAGATGCAGCAACAACTTATTTTAAAAACAATACAACAGATTCTTTATCCAAAGTTTTTGAACCTATTGTTGCCAACAGCATTGAAAAAGTTGGTGCAACTAGGTTATATAGTGATATCGCTGAGCGATACAATAAAGTTCCGTTTGCCGCCAATAAGATAAACCCAGATTTAAAAGCTTACGTAACGCAAAAAGCCATTGAAGGTTTATTTAAGCAAATAGCACAGGAAGAGTTAAAAATTAGAGAAAACAGCGCTTTTAGAACTACAGATTTGATGAAAAAGGTTTTTGCCCAGGCAGAAAAGAAATTAAACTAAATCTTAGTTGGTTCATCATTTAATGATGCTCAATTCTATTTTAAAAACAAGTAAATAAAAGTTTATTCAAATCAAAATTGAAAACGAGGCTCAAGATTTATATTAATCTTGAGCCTTGATTTCAATAAAGAGTTACTACTTAGATTTAAGCAGATTCACCTCTTGGATTAGGTTTTCTAACTGTATCTGCTGCTCTTTGATAGCTGCTACCAATACAGGAACAAGATTAGCAACATCCACGTCTTTATAGCTTACTTTTTTAAAACTATTTTTTCCTGATGGATAATCTTTAGCGTTTGTCTTAATCAAATTTGGAAATTGGGTAGCCAAGCCCTCCATCTCAAATCCATATTGCTGATTAGCTGGTAGTCTAACTCCTTTGTATTTTTTTGTATTATAATTAAAAATAACAGCTTCTAGAGAAGTTATCCTTTTAAGAGGATTAGTAACAGGTTTTTCATTTATCCTTATTTGATTATTGCCATTATTTTGAGCTTTTAAACTTGAAATACTGCAAACCACAAGGACTAAAGCCAGCCCAATAAATTTTTTATAATTTTTCATCTTGAGTTAATTAAATTGTAAAATATATTAATTGAATACAACTAATTAACATTCAGGCGGTGGGTTTTTTATAACTTGATGATTAGAGCCAATCCCAATAATATACTTAAATACCACTGTTTTTTTGAAACACGGAAGGCTAAATTGATATTGATTTATAATGATAAACTCTTCAAATATGGTAGAATCAAATTTATCAGATATTGGTATAGATTTACTGTTAGAAGGAAAAGTTTCTAAGTAATTAGATATGCTAACTAAATTTTGTTTTCTTGTAGTATTGTCAATAACTAAATGATTGATCTCAGAATTAAATTGAGAAAAAGATAGAAAACAAAAGATAGCGAACTTAATTAAAACACCCACTTTTAGTTAATTTTTTCTCACAAAATATTAAATTAATCATACTTTTTAACAAGTATTAAATTTTTTTAAAATAGTATGACAATATAAATTTTCAAGTATTTCAATTTAAATAAATTGCTGTGAAAAGGAAATACGTAATAGATAAATTCTTAATGGCAACATTATTGCCATTAAATAAAAAAAACTTTATGAAAAAATTAGCCATCATTTTTATACTTTCTTCAACTCTGATGTTTTCAAGTTGTGATACTTTAAACCAATATGCTGGAGTAATAAACCAAGCTGCAGGAATTCCTTCTAATACAGAAATTAATCTCGGGCTAAAACAAGCTTTAGAATTTGGCACAAATTACAGCGCTGAAAGATTATCTACAAGAGATGGATATTTAGGAAACTTAGCCATTAAAATATTGATGCCACCAGAAGCGCAAA
Source organism: Pseudopedobacter sp. (assembly GCA_014378285.1). Classification (GTDB taxonomy): domain Bacteria; phylum Bacteroidota; class Bacteroidia; order Sphingobacteriales; family Sphingobacteriaceae; genus Pseudopedobacter. The sequence goes on along the minus strand of JACMNZ010000316.1, from coordinate 850 downwards.
AAGTTGAAAACACTTTACGTTCGCTTGGATTAAATACTTTGTGCGATAATGTAATTACGAGTTTAAATAGGGCAGCAGAAGATGCAGCAATTCAAGCTAAACCTATTTTTGTAAATGCCATTAAGGAAATGAGTTTTCAGGATGTCAGCAATATTTTATTAGGACAACAAGATGCAGCAACTTTATATTTTAAACGAACTACAAGCATTGCTTTGGCAGATAAATTTAGACCGAGCATCAATAATAGTTTAAGTAAAGTTGGCGCAACACGTTATTGGGGAGATTTAACATCAAGATATAATAAAATCCCTCTGGTAAAACCGATAAATACAGATTTAGCAGGTTATGTAACTGATAGGGCAATTGATGGTTTGTTTATTGAAATTGCACAAGAAGAATTAAAAATTCGTCAAAATTTGGCCGCAAGGAGCACTTCTTTATTACAAAAGGTTTTTGGCTACGCCGATAGACAAAAAGGTAATTAAAACAAAAACGGACGATAATTTTTATCGTCCGTTTTTGTTTTATAGTAAACTTACCCTACAACGCTGCCCTCAACATCAATGCCCCAACAGTAACATTGGTTCTGCTATCAATTATAATTGCTCCGCCATTTCTTTTGTTAATTTCATAAGTATCAAAAGCCAATTCATCGGCAGTTTTAATTTCTACTCGTCCAATATCGTTTAAACCAAAAGTATCGGCATTTACTTTTTCTAAAGTATTGATATTTACTTTATACAAAACCTCTTTAAGTTTGCAACGTGTAACTTTACTTTGATGTTGGATAAAATAGGTAGCAGTAGTATCTAACTCTTTGGTATCCATCCAGCAAATATCCGCTTCAATT
>JACMNZ010000043.1 GCA_014378285.1 Pseudopedobacter sp. | reverse complement strand
TAAAAGAAGTTTATCCCTTGCAGGATTAGTTGCAATTGGCACATTTGCCACATTGCAAATTCTCATTAACATTTACACATAAGGTTCCATTGATGCTTTTCAAGTTGGTTTCTAAAGAAAATAATTTTGTCTAATTTATCTTCCACCGCTATTGCTCCAATTTGAGCATCACTACATGAGCTTAATTTTTTATCTATAATAAGTCCGGTTTGTTCAATATAGACTTTGGTTGTACCAGTTACGGTTAAATCCATCTTTTATAATATGTTATAATAGTCCTTTACAAACGCCACCATTTTTGCCTTTTACTATTGTGTGCTATTAAGGCTAATCTCTTTCTCATAATCTTTTATTTAAAAAATATATAAGAAATAATTATTGCCGCTACAACTCCCGCTAATTCTGCCAATAAAGCTGCTGGTAATGCATGACGAGTCTTTTTGATAGAAACAGAACCAAAATAAATGGCTAAAACATAAAATGTAGTTTCTGTTGAACCTTGAATTACACAGGCAACACGAGATGCAAAACTATCTGCTCCAGTATTTTGCATTAGTTCTACCATTAATCCTCTTGCGCCACTACCGCTTAAAGGTTTCATAAAAGCAACAGGTAGGGCGGGGACAAACCCGGTATCTAAACCAAAAAAACCGACAATGCTTCCTATCCCTTGAGTGATGAAATCTAAAGTTCCAGAACCTCTTAAAACTCCCACGGCAACTAAAATCCCAACTAAATAAGGGATAATTTTTACAGCAATTTCAAATCCTTCTTTTGCGCCTTCTATAAAAGTTTCAAAAACATTTATCTGTCTAAAAACTGCAAGAGTGATAAAAGAAATGATGATACTAAACAATAGAACATTACCAACAACGCCAGAAACCAAACTGATTTGTTCTTGGTTGAGGGTGGTAAAATAATAGAGCAAACCACCTATTAAAATAGCTGCCGTCCCTAAGTAAACCATAATTACTTTTTGGAACAAATTTATTTTTTGGTAGATACAAGTAACCACTAAGCCAACTAAAGTAGAGAAAAAAGTAGCCAATAAACAAGGAACAAAAATATCAGAAGGATCAACCGCACCCGCTGCTTTTCTAAAAGCCATAATGCTGGTAGGAATCAAAACCAAACTAGATGCGTTAAGCACCAAGAACATAATTTGGGCATTAGAGGCTGTTTCTTTATTCGGATTAAGCTCTTGTAATTCTTTCATGGCTTTTAAGCCCAAAGGTGTTGCCGCATTATCCAAACCTAACATATTAGCTGAAAAATTCATTAAAACAGAACCCAGTGCAGGATGATTACGTGGCACTTCTGGAAAAATTTTAGCGAAAAAAGGCCCAACAATCTTAGCGAAGATGTTAATCATTCCTCCTTTTTCGCCAATCTTCATAATTCCTAACCAAAAGGTCATTAATCCTATCAATCCCAAAGAAATCTCAGCACCAGTTTTCGACATATCGAAAGTGCTGTTTACAATAGTTTGGAAAATTTGGTAATCTTGAAAGAAAATCAGTTTAACTAGAGCCACCACAAAAGAGACCAAGAAAAAGGCAATCCAAACGTAATTTAAAGCCATTTGCGTGTTTTGATGCTAAAGATTAAAAAGTTTTTGAACAAATCAAATTTTTGATGATTTTTTGATTGAGAAAAACGAAATTTAGATTTTTATTAGATAAGATGCTTAATTTTTAATAAGTCTTTAATACAGATTGTAAACTATGTTTAATTAGAATGATAATATAAAAAAAAATTATTAAATCGCTTTCTTGTTATTTATGATTCTATATTAATATCCAAATAAATAAAAAATCCCTAATTCTCTCAAACTAGGGATAAAATATAAAATTTAGACTTTAAAAATTTTATTGAAACATAGAGGGTACAATATTATTGGTAAAATTATAACCTCCATTCCCATTAGAGGCAATTAATCCGAACCAACCTCTATCATCCCAAACTGTATAAGACATGTTTTGAGAAAGTGCAGTTGTTTTTATTGTTCTGTAATATCCACGCACAATATCAGTATTTCTTTCAGTTCCAGTTTTTCTGCCAACTCCAAACTCACCATAATTTATCGGAACATCTAAAAGAGTAGAATGTAACCCCGCTTTTTTAATTCCATTTTCAAAAGTAGTATTACCCGGGAAAGCTGAATTAGAACCAGTTTCGCCACAAAAAGACCACGGGTCATAAGTATGAACCTGTATAGCTAAGTAAGCATCCGCACCTCCTCCGGGCAAACTTGCTTTATTAGGATATACTTGCTCTATCATTCCTTGGTTTCCTTGTCCATTAGGTTCTACCATAATTATTCGTGAAATATTTCCTCCACCTACAGCTCTAATGGCATCATAAGCTACTTTATTTAATTGTCTGGTTAACGCTATACAATTTGCATTAGTTGGTAGCGGATAAACCGATCCGTTTCCACTCCATTGCCCTAAAGCTCCTTCAGGTTCATTTAAAACATCATATAATAATTGTTTGGGATAATCTTTAAAATATGTTGCAATTCCCGTCCATAGTGTCTTAAATTTATTATTGTAAACACTAGTTCCATCATAATTATTTTTTAAAGAACGTTCATGATGCGCATTTAAAACCACGTACATTTTCTTGGTAAGGGCGTAATCAATAACTGCTTTTAACTCTAAAAATCTGTTGTTTTGATAATTTACATTGCCACTAGCGTCTGCAATATTTGTTGTAAAACCCTCTGTCCAGGTTACAGGTATGCGTATATGTCTCATACCTGCATCGTAATATAAATCAATAATAGGTTTAACGGCTGCAAAAGTTGGTATATTACTGCTACTTTGCAACTCAAAAGTATTTCCTAAATTAAAACCTCCAGACATATCTTTAACTATTTCTTTTGCAGTTGTAGAATTTATATTAATTGGGGGGATTGCTGTAAGTACTGGATTTGGAATAGGTACTGGGACAGGTATCGGTGTAGGAGTACTAATATCCTTTGATTGTGTGCAAGAAATAGCCAATGCAAAAAATATTGATGCTGTGAGCATTAATATTTTTTTACAGCCGTAAAAAGTAAAAAATAAATGATGAAATCTTCTCATTTTAAATTTTAGATTAATATAATTTTAAACAATAATTGGTTAGTTATAATTAGAAAACGAATATAATTAGATTTTTGATGTAAAAGGGGTTATATACATCCTTATTAAGGGGCAAAAATATGCTTAATGATTGTTATTTGTAACTTTAAAAAATCATATAAAATTTTCTTAACTAAATAAGTCATATATGAGGTATCTAAAAGCTTCCTACTTCAAAATAGATTAAAACCCTATATTTGCATTTTCAAAAAATCACCTAAGCGCTAAGATTTTTCTTAGCATTTACAACTATGAGTTTACAAAGTGAAATTGACAAACGTAGAACCTTTGGTATCATTAGTCACCCCGATGCAGGTAAAACAACTTTAACCGAGAAATTATTATTATTTGGAGGTGCCATACAAAAGGCTGGAGCTGTTAAAAGTAACAAAGCGGATAAGGCGGCGACTTCAGATTTTATGGAGATTGAAAAGCAACGTGGTATCTCTGTTGCAACTTCTGTAATGGGTTTTGAATATTTAAATACAAAAATTAACATTTTAGATACGCCCGGTCACAAGGATTTTGCTGAAGATACTTACCGCACTTTAACTGCTGTAGATTCAGTTATTTTAGTTGTTGATTGTGTTAAAGGTGTAGAAGAGCAAACTAAAAAGCTGATGCAGGTTTGCCGAATGCGCCATACGCCTGTTATTGTTTTTGTAAATAAAATGGATAGGGAAGGGAAAGATCCTTTTGATTTATTGGAAGAAATTGAAAAGGAACTTAATATTTCTACTAGGGCATTAAGTTGGCCAATCGGCATTGGAGGTTCCTTTAAAGGTGTTTATCAATTACATGATAAATCTTTAAACCTGTTTAGCGCCAGCAAGAAGCATATTGCTGATGATAGTATTGCAATTAAAGGTTTAGATGATCCCAAATTAGAAGAACTTTTAGGCGAGCGCTTAACATCCAAACTAAAGGAAGATGTTGAATTAATTGAAACGGTAGCCGAGCCTTTTGATAGAGATTTATACCTTTCGGGATATTTGGCACCTGTTTTTTTTGGTAGTGCAATCAATAATTTCGGGGTGCAAGAGTTATTAGAAACTTTTATAAAAATCGCTCCATCACCACAAGGCAGAGAAACCGACACTCGTAAAATCGAACCAAATGAAAGTAAGTTTACTGGCTTTATTTTTAAGATACATGCCAATTTAGACCCCAATCATCGTGATAGGATTGCTTTTTGTAGGATTTGTTCAGGCACTTTTCAAAGGAATACTTTTTATCAGCACAATCGTTTAAACAAAAAATTAAAGTTTGCATCGCCAACTAGTTTTATGGCCGATAATAAAAGCTTGGTAGAAGTGGCTTTTCCTGGAGATGTGGTCGGTTTATATGATTCTGGTAATTTTAAAATTGGTGATACTTTAACTGAAGGAGAAAGTTTACAGTTTATAGGTATTCCTAGTTTTTCTCCAGAAATATTTAGGGAATTAGAAAACAGCGATCCTTTTAAAACTAAACAATTAGAGAAAGGAATTCATCAATTGAGTGATGAAGGTGTTGCCCAATTATTTGTTCAAAATCCTGGAAATAGGAAAATTATTGGTACAGTAGGAGAGTTGCAGTTTGAGGTGATCCAATTTAGATTAAAAAATGAGTATGGTGCTTCTTGTAATTTTAGATCAGTTAATATATCTAAAGCAAAATGGATCTCTGCTACAACTCCACAAGAATTAGAAAAATTTACAAGACGTTACGCACAAAAAATCGCTTTCGATAAAGAAAGCAAACCTGTATTTTTAGCTTCTTCCGCTTGGGATATTGAATATGCTGCCAAAGAATATCCGGCAATTACTTTTCATGATACTTCTGAATGGGAAATGCT
>JACMNZ010000042.1 GCA_014378285.1 Pseudopedobacter sp. | reverse complement strand
GTATTAGCACTTTTAGCTATTATTTTTCCATCTTTCACAATCACAGCTCCAAATGGCCCGCCTAAACCTTGCTCTATATTTTGGCGAGATAAAGCAATTGCCAATCTCATAAATTCTTGATGTTTTTCCATAATTAGTATTCAAAAAAAAAGTCTAGCATAAAGCCAGACTTTCAAAATTATTTTTGGTTAAATTATTTTTGGTCTTTTTTGTAAGCCTCATTTAAACCTGCAATTACTTCTTTAGTAACGTCTAAGCTCTCATCAGCAAATAAAATGGCGCTATTTCCTTTAGAGTAAGTTAACACCATTTTGTAGCCTTTATCCTTAGCGTGAATTTTTAAATATTCAGATACCTTGTTATATAACTTTTCGTTTTCTTTAGCTTCTTCGTTTTGTAAAGCAGAACCAGCATTTTGTTGGTAAGCTTGTAATTCTTGTTGTTTTCTTGCCAAACGTTGTTCTGTTTGCGCTCTTTGGTCTGCGCTCATTCCGTTTGAGCCTTGTTGGTAAGCAGCAACTTCACGTTGAAAAGCAGCACCTTTATCTTTTAAATCAGATTCTGCTTTTTTAGACTTTCCTTCAAATTTAGCTTTGATTTCTTTAAAGTACTCATAATTAGTTAATAAAGAATCTGAATTAACATAAACAATACCTCCGGTTGCATTTGCTGCATTTTCTTTGGTTACAGCTTTAGAAGAAGAATCGGCTGTTTTAGATTCTGGTTTATTATTACAAGCCGCAACAGCTACAATTAAAGCTAATCCAACACTAGACTTTACAACTTTTGAAAAAATTTTATTCATTTGATATTTTTTTGACGGCAAATATAATGAATAGTTTTTTAGTTCATTGGTCGAAAATCCACAAAAAAAGGTCTTATTTTTCAATAAGACCTTTCTAAATGTTTTGGTTAATTATGCTAATTGTGTGTCTAATTTTCCTGCTAGAACAGATTTTGGGACTGCACCAATTTGTTTATCTACAACTTCTCCGTTTTTAAAAAATAATAAAGCAGGAATATTTCTTATACCAAATTTTGTAGAGATTTCCGGATTATTATCCACATTTACTTTTCCTATAACGGCTTTTCCTTCATATTCTTTAGCTAATTCTTCTACAACCGGCCCAACCATTCTACATGGTCCACACCATTCTGCCCAAAAATCTACCAATACTGGTTTATCTGATTTTAAAACTAACTCCTCAAAGTTAGCGTCTGTTATTTCTAATGCCATGATATTTTTTTATAATATGCATCAAATATAAAGCCATGTAATCGATTTCACAAATAGATAAAAGTAATTTAGTGATAGGTTTAAGTTATATTGAATTTGGCTTATGGTTTGTTGAAATATCAAAAAAAGTATATATCGTTGAATAAATACCTAAAATTAAGTCTTAAAATATTTGCCTGGATTGTGGGTTCCATAATTGGACTTTTGTTATTGATTATTATTCTTATACAGATTCCGGCAATACAAAATATCCTAAAAAACAAGGTTATTACTTACTTAGAGGGCAAATTTAAAACACCTGTAAAAATTGATAAAATAGAAATTGGGTTACCTAAAAAATTGGTTTTGCGAGGCTTTTATTTTGAAAGCCAAACAAAGGATACTTTATTGGCTGGAGACAAATTGGCAGTTGATATTTCATTGTTCAAAATACTGGACAACCAAATAGAAATAAATTCTTTAGACCTAAATGGTATTATAACAAATATAAATAGAGGACAAGATTCTGTTTTTAATTTTGATTACATGATTAAGGCTTTTGTGAGTGATCAGGCAAAACTGGCCACACCAACTGACACTTCTACCGCCATGAAGTTTTCTGTTAACAAAATTAATCTCGATAAAATTAGGATTCGTTTTAAAGATGCAATCACTAAAAATGACGTTAACGTTTATTTAAACCATTTTGATACCAATATAAAAAAGTTTGATTTGGATAAATTGGACTTTAAAATACCAAAAATCACTTTAAACGGATTAAATGTAAAACTAAAACAAGGCTTTTTAGAAAAAGCTGCACAAAATGCAGTAGCTACTGCTGATGCTGCCTCTGCATCACCAAATTTAAAATTAGACATTGGGACTATAGATTTGCAAAAAATAGTTTTGGCTTACGATAATGCCGGAACTAATTTAAACACTCAGCTTAATTTAGGTAAATTATTGGTCGATTTTAATGAGATTAACCTCAAAAAACAATTGGTTGATATCAAAACCATAGAATTTTCAAATACCAAAGGAAATCTTGTTTTAGGAAAAGAATTGAAAGATGCTGTTAAAAAAGCAACTACTACAGATACCTCCTCCGCATCAGAAAATGCCAGCTGGAAAGTAAATTTAAGAAAGGCAGATTTTACCAATATTGCTTTTGCATTTGATGATATGAATGCTCCGAGACAAAAAAAAAGGATGGATTTTATGCATTTGGATTTAAAAAATATCAATTTAAATGCAGATAATTTTTATTACAGTTTAGATACCATTTCTGGTGATATCAATCAATTTACCTTAAAAGATAAAAGCGGATTAAACGTACAAGAGTTAAAAACCAACTTTTTTTACGGACCTAAAAATGCTTTCTTAAAAAATCTCTATTTAAAAACTCCTCAAACTTTACTAAAGGATGAAATCATCGTAAGATATCCTTCAATAATTTCGTTATCAAAAACACCAGGCCAATTATATATCGATGCAAACATCAACGGTAGTAAATTAGGATTTAAAGATATTTTATTATTGGTTCCTACGCTTTCTAAAACCGCACCTTTTAATACTATGCCAAATGCGGTAATGAATATTAATAGTAGAGTGATTGGACAGGTGAAGGATATTAAAATACCGAAGCTTGAAATCTCTGGAATTGGCAATACACGGATTGCTGCAAGTGGAAATATTAAAGGTTTGCCAAATATAGATAAAGCTTATTTTGATTTAACCATTAAGGATTTTAGGTCAACTAGTAAAGATATCAATGCTTTTATTCCGAAAGGAACTATCCCATCTAACATCCAATTGCCATCAACTTTTGGAGCAAAAGGATTTTTTAAAGGAGGCATCAATAACTTTAACACCAATTTAGCTTTGGCAAGTAATTATGGAGCAGCCAAAATTAAAGCAAGTTTTGATCAAAGGGTTAAAAACAAAGAAAGATATCAGGCTATGGCCGATATTGATAATTTTAATGTAGGTAAATTAATAAAGAATGATTCTGTGGGGAGAATCAGTTTAAGAGCAAATATAAAAGGCATCGGGCTTGACCCAAAAACCGCTAACGCAACTTTAAATGGAACTTTAATTAAAGCAGTTTATAATAAATACACTTATAGAAATTTAGCTTTAAAAGGAAGCATCGCAAACGGTTTGTTTAAGGCTGCCGCCGATATGAAGGACCCAAATCTTTATTT
>JACMNZ010000315.1 GCA_014378285.1 Pseudopedobacter sp. | reverse complement strand
AGCATTAACTATTGCTACTACATCTTTTTTTTGAAAAAGAAAAAAAGATGTAGCGAAATCTGCCAGCTGACAGATAAAACGCCCAAAACTATTTTCATTTAAGAAAAATATTAAGACCAAGTTTAAATTTCTAGATTAAAACGATTCATTTGTAATAATTTTTCACAAATTGTGTCTAACCAAAGAATCAAAACCATATTTATGTTAAAAGTTAGCCATATAGTTAAAGAATATGCCAAACATCGGGCTTTAGACGATGTAAGTTTAGAGGTAGAAACAGGGACAATCTTTGGATTGTTGGGCCCAAACGGAGCGGGTAAAACTTCTTTGATAAGAATCATCAATCAAATAACAGGACCAGATGAAGGTGAAATATTTTTTAATGGGGAAAAACTTAATCAAAATCACATTAATAAAATAGGGTATCTGCCAGAAGAACGCGGACTTTATAAGAAAATGGAGATTGGCGAGCAAATGCTTTATTTAGCCCAATTAAAAGGTTTGAATAGAGCAGAAGCTGCTAAAAGAATAAAATTTTGGTTCGAAAAAATGGGGATGCAAGATTGGTGGAAGAAAAAAGTAGAAGATCTTTCTAAAGGGATGCAGCAAAAAGTACAGTTTGTAGCTACTGTTTTACATGAACCAGAACTAATTATTTTAGACGAACCTTTCTCTGGATTTGACCCTGTTAATGCAGAAATTATAAAAGACGAGATTTTAGAACTTAATAAAAAAGGGTCTACTATTATATTTTCTACCCACAGGATGGAATCTGTAGAACTATTATGCAACCATATTGCTTTGCTTAATAAATCTCATAAAATACTGGATGGTAGCGTAAAATCAATCAAAAACGCTTACCGAAATAACACCTTTTATTTGGAAACTACCAAAGCATTTGACGTTGCTAATGTTAAAACTTTTGAGCTTTTAAACTCAGAGAAATCTGATGAAGGGGAAAAGATAAAAATTAAATTAAAAGATGGTTTTAGCACTAACGATGTACTTTCTGAATTAATCCCATTGACAGGAATTAATTATTTGGAAGAAGTAATCCCAACCATCAACGATATATTTATTGAAAAAGTAAACAGCTAAACTAAGCAAAACCATGAATAAAGTTTTCCTCATTATACAAAGAGAATATTTAAGTCGTGTTAAAAAGAAATCGTTTTTGATCATGACTTTTTTAGTGCCATCATTATTTATAGCCATGATATTTTTTGTGGGTTATTTAACAAAAAAAGGCGACGACAGTAAAAAAGAATTTAAAGTATTAGATCAGTCTGGGATTTTTAAAAACCAGCTCAGCAGTTCCTCAACGTTAAATTTCACGTATTTGGATGGTAATTATGCCCAAGCTAAAAAGGATATCAGAAAAGAAGAAAATGCTTATTTATTATACATTTCATCAGATTATGCGCAATCTGGAAATACAGAAATAATATCAGAAAAGAAACCTGGTTTTGCTGTTGTAGATGAAATTGAAACGCAGATGGAAACCATTTTGCGTAATAAAAAACTGATTGCAGCAGGGATTGATACTGCAGTTTTAAATAGTTCTAAAGCTAAAGTTTCTATAAATGCCAAGCAATTAACAGATGAAGGAGAAAAAGACGCGAGTATTGGCGCTACCTTTATTGTAGGTTTTGTAAGTGCGTTTTTAATCTATCTTTCTTTGTTTATTTATGGCGCTCAAGTAATGCGTGGTGTTATAGAAGAAAAGACTAATAGAATTATAGAAGTGATTGTTTCTTCTGTTAAGCCTTTTCAACTCATGTTAGGCAAAATTTTAGGAATTGGTGCGGTTGGACTAACACAATTTTTATTGTGGATTATCTTAAGTACTGGTTTATCAACATTTGCAACTGGTTATTTTGCTAAAAGCGATGACGGAAAAGCTAAGATTGAGCAAATAAGTAAAGGTACGCAAGGTGAAGAAATGACTAAAGCGGCATCATCAAATAATAAAGTCCAAGATTTTTTACAAGCTGCAGATACCATTAACTTTCCTTATATCATATCTACTTTCTTTTTTTACTTTTTAGGAGGTTATCTTTTATATAGTGCTTTATTTGCTGCCGTTGGTTCTGCGGTGGATAATGAGACAGAAACACAGCAATTTATGCTACCCATAACGCTTCCGCTGATTTTTACCTTTATATTGGGGATGAATGT
>JACMNZ010000314.1 GCA_014378285.1 Pseudopedobacter sp. | reverse complement strand
CCATAAAATTTTTGCCCTGTTTATCCATCAATTTCCCAAAATAATAACCTACATCAAAACCTTTGAAAGCATATTCACTTGGGCTAAGCTGAAATTTAGAACGATAATATTTTACAAATTCTTCACTTCTTTGTGAAGTGCGTTCAATTTGATAGGAAGAGGTAATGTAAGTATTTAATCGCTGCAATAAATCGTTGTCTAAAAAAGTGGCTTTCTCCCATCCTGGATGCCCAACAATTGCAATCTGAAAGTTGCTGGTGAGTTTATCTAATTCATTTAGTAAGGTGATTAGAAAAACACGATCTGTTGATGGCAACACGATTACGTTTAATCCTATCGGATTTAAAGATTTATAAACGTTTGTATATCCAACTGCTTTGATCCCTATTTCTGAAACCTGAATGCCTTTACCCAAACTATCCATCCCTTTTTTAAACGGAACTACATATTTATATTCATCTGCTTGTCCACTTCTAATAATCAATACTTTTTTAGGATTTAAATCTTTTTTAATGAATTCAGCAGCGGTAATAGCATGTTGATCTAAGGAATTATTAACTGTAATTAAGTAAGGATTATTAAAAATTATTGGATCACTGGCTGCCAGAGGCGATACCATTGCTTTCTTCATTGTTTTACTGTAAACCGAAAAAGCTTTGATGCCATTTGGAAATACAGGGCCAATAATTAAGTCTGAGTTTTTTATAGTAGATCTTGCTGCTAAAGCGCCTAAAGAAGCGGGATCATCTTTTGAATCAAAAACTTGAATTTTAAAATTATAATTCCCATTATTATTTACCACAGAATCTATCCCCATTTTAAATCCTTGATAAAAATCAATTGCTATTTCTGCTTTCTTTAACTCATTTAAACTAGCGGTTTTATAATTGATGTTGTACAAATCGAAAGGTAAAATCATAGAGATTACCATTTCTGGTTTCTCTTTTACATTATCCTTATCCTTAGGTTTTTCTGGTTTGTTATTTTGGGCTACGGGTTTTTCTTCTTTAGGATTTTTTTCTACTGTTGGGTTTTTTTGAACGGGGGTTGTTTTTGGAGAACAAGCCGCCAAAAACAATCCGGTAAATAAGGTAGCAATAAATGTTATTTTCATTTTTTAATATAGCTCGTTTTGCAAACAATCAAATTTTGTATCTCTTCTATAATTTTAAGTTATAATATCGCGTCATGTTGAATGATAATGAAACATCACAGGAATAGGTAATTTTTTATTATGGCAACCTTGCATGTGAGATGTTTCCTGTCGTCAACATGACTCTTAAAAAAAAAATATCGCGTGATGTTGAATGATAATGAAACATCACACGGATAGGTAATTTTTTATTATGGCAACCTTGCGTGTGAGATGTTTCCTGTCGTCAACATGACGCTTAAAGAGAAAAAAGTCCTTTCTATTCTTACAAAACTTTCAAATAAATGTCTTGAGAGATTTTTAATATTACATCAATAGTACCAAAGATTTGTCGTAGCTGTTTTTTTTGCGTTAAAGATTGAAGCGGCATCCTTTTTTTCTCCTGAGCGGAGTCGAAGGATCAGAAAAAAAGATATATCCGCCAGCTGGCGGAGTGTTAAAACGCCCAAACTCTATTTTTTCTTTAAAATCTGATAATAAATAAGACAAAATTAACAAGAAACGACAACCTTTTATTCCCATTCTATGGTTGCAGGTGGTTTAGAGCTGATATCATAAACAACCCTATTTATCCCCTTTACGTTATTGATGATCTCGTTAGATATTTTTGCCAACAGCTCGTAAGGTAAATGGCTCCAATCTGCTGTCATCCCATCAACAGAGCTTACTGCTCTTAGCGCCACCACGTTTTCATAGGTGCGTTCATCGCCCATTACGCCAACCGACTGTATGGGTAAATAAATGGTGCCAGCTTGCCAAACTTTATCATACCAACCAGATTCTTTTAAATTTTTGACGTAGATGTAATCAGCATCCTGCAAAATCTGTACTTTTTGTGGCGTTACTTCTCCTAAAATACGGATTCCCAAACCTGGGCCCGGGAAAGGGTGACGACCTAAAATATCATCAGGTAAACCCAATGCTTTACCTACTCTACGCACTTCATCTTTAAACAAAGATTTAAGTGGTTCTACAATTTTCAGCTTCATATAAGCTGGTAAACCGCCAACGTTGTGATGCGATTTTATGGTTGCCGATGGGCCGCCGTTTACCGAAACAGATTCTATCACATCTGGATAGATGGTTCCCTGTGCCAACCATTTAACATCCGTAATCTGGTTTGCTTCATCATCAAATACTTCTATAAAAACCCTGCCAATCGCTTTTCTTTTCTGCTCAGGGTCTGATAAACCTGCTAAAGCATCATAAAATCTTTGTTTGGCATTAATACCTTTAACATTTAAGCCTAAATCTTTATAAGAACTTAAAACAGATTCAAACTCATCTTTACGCAATAAGCCATTATCAACAAAAATACAATGCAAATTTTTGCCTACCGCTTGGTGTAAAATAAGGGCGGCTACGGAAGAATCGACCCCGCCTGATAGGCCTAAAACAACCTTATCATCTTTCAATTGCTCTTTTAAAGCGTCGATTGTTTCTTCGGCGAAGGCAAAAGGTGTCCAATCTTGTGTGCAACCACAAATGTCTAATAAAAAGTTTTGCAGTAGTTGCTTGCCATCTGTAGAATGGGTAACTTCTGGATGGAACTGGATACCAAAAGTTTGTGAATCTTTAATCTGATAAGCAGCCACTTTAACACTATCTGTACTGGCGATGATCTCGAAATTTTCTGGGATATCCTTAATTGTATCTCCATGAGACATCCACACCTGAGAACGGCTTGGCAACTCTTTCATCAAAGGGTTATTGGTGTGGATATACTCTAGGTTTGCCCTGCCATATTCCCTAATTTCTGAAGGGGCAACGTG
>JACMNZ010000313.1 GCA_014378285.1 Pseudopedobacter sp. | reverse complement strand
TTTCTTTTCTATCTCCTTCTAAGAAGGAAGGCTGATAAATATATAAGGAAGGATAATTTAAGTTTTTTAAGTCTTTTTCAATCTCGCCTTTCATCCGAGTATAAAAATTAGAAGAATTTGAATTTGCACCCAAAGCAGAAACAACATGATATTGAAAAGTTCCTCTATTTAAACCTTCCTGTGCGAAAAATAAAGGAATATCGTGATCAATACGTCTATATTTTGCTAAATCAGGAGTTTTACTTTTTGTAGAGCCTAAACAACAAAATATAATATCCGCATCAATCTTAGATTTTAAAATTTCTAAATCTTTAAAGTCCGTTATTTCTTGCTTTAATTTATCGTTTTTGTTTTGCAATTCTTTTCTAACAAATACTGTAACCGACTCAATACCATCGTTTTTTAATAAAAACGGGAGTAAATTACTGCCAATAAGTCCGCTAGCGCCTAATATTATTGCTTTTGATGCCATAAATAGATAAAATTAACTGCAAAAATACAAATAAAACTATTGGAATAAAATTTGTATGTTTAAACACGTATTATTAAATAAGGAAATTATGAAAACAATATTTCATCCTGCAGGCGAACGAGGATTTGCAAGCAGAGGTTGGTTAAAAAGCTATCACTCATTTAGTTTTAGTCAATATTATGACGAAAATAAAATGAACTTTGGTTTGTTAAGAGTTTTAAATGATGATTTTGTAGAACAAGGAATGGGATTTGGTGCACACGGACATGATAATATGGAAATTGTGAGCATTCCATTATCCGGAGCGTTAAAACATAATGACAGTACCGGGAGAGAGAAAGTAATTAATCAAGGAGATGTCCAAATCATGTCTGCCGGAAGTGGTATACAACATTCTGAAATTAATAACTCTAAAACAGAAGATGTAAAATTTTTACAAATTTGGATTCTTCCTAATGAAAAGGATATAGAGCCCAGATATGAG
The DNA here is from genome assembly GCA_014378285.1 of Pseudopedobacter sp. GTDB lineage: Bacteria > Bacteroidota > Bacteroidia > Sphingobacteriales > Sphingobacteriaceae > Pseudopedobacter. The sequence goes on along the minus strand of JACMNZ010000313.1, from coordinate 3,394 downwards.
CAAAAAACTTTTTTAGAAGAAGATAAGCACAACAAATTTCTAACTGTTGTTTCTCCAGAAAAAGAAGCAGCTAATATTTGGATTAATCAAGACGCTTATTTTTCCATGGCAAATTTAGATGCAGATACAAATCTTGATTATCATTTAAAAAACAAAAATCACGGAGTATATCTGTTTGTTTTAGAGGGGGAAATAGAAGTTGCAGATCATAATTTAAAAGAAAGAGATGCTTTGGGAATTTACGAGGCGGATAAAATAAATTTATTGGCTAAAGCCGATACAAAGCTTTTAGTAATTGAAATACCAATGAGCTAAGCTTATTCTATAATATTTTTAAAGGTTACCATTTTTAAAATGGTAACCTTTATTTTTTACAGACAATCCCAATAATAAGCAAGGACTAAATTTCTTTATCTTTGCTAGGAATAAAAAATGGACCATCAGCTTTATACCCTCAAAAACGGAATTAGAATATTATTAAACCCTGTAAAATCTGCAGTTTCACATTGCTGTTTAATCATTAATGCAGGATCAAGGGACGAAGAAATAGGAAGGCCCGGATTAGCTCATTTTATAGAGCATTTGTTTTTTAAACAAACGCAAAAGCGCAATACCAATCAAATTTTAAATAGATTAGAAATTGTAGGTGGAGATTTAAACGCATATACCACAAAGGAATATACCTGTTTACAAGCTTCTTTTTTAGAGCCACATTTAGAACGAGCAATGGATTTACTCCAAGATATTACTTTCTTTTCTACTTTTCCAGAAGAAGAAATGGATAAAGAAAAAGAAGTTATTTTAGATGAAATTGCTAGTTATGAAGACCAGCCAGAAGAAGCGATTAATGATGATTTTGAAGCCTTAATTTTTGCCAATCATACATTGGGAGAAAACATACTCGGCACCCCGGAAACGGTCAAATCATTTGTAAAAAAAGACTTGAAAGATTTTATTTCACAAAACTATAATACCCATGAAATTATCTTTGCTATTTCTGGTTCATATCCATTAAGCAAAGTTGCCCGTTTATCAGAAAAATATTTTGGTGTTATCCCTGAAAATAAAAGCGTTAAACATCGGATAGCCCCAATAAACAATCCTCAAATTTCAGAAACTCAAAAGAAGCCTATTAACCAAAGCCACTGTATGTTAGGTAATGTAGCTTATGGTTTTCATCATCAAAACAAAACCGGATTATTATTACTAAATAATCTTTTAGGAGGCACCGGAATGAGCTCGAGATTAAATTTGGAAATAAGAGAAAAACACGGAATTGCTTATACGATAGAATCTAATTATTCACCTTTGAGCGATACTGGTTTATTTTCTATTTATTTTGGAACCGATACAGAGAAAGTAAATAAGGCAACTAAACTCATTCATAAAGAATTAAAAAAGCTAAGAGAAAATAAATTAGGAATTATACAATTGGCACAAGCAAAACAAAGGTTTATTGGCCAGATTGCTTTAGGTGAAGAAAACAGAATGGGCGTTTTGATTTCGATGGCAAAAAGCTTATTGGATTATGGCAAAATAGATTCTTTAAATGAAGTTTTCGAAAAAATAAACAGAGTAACCGTTACTGATTTATTAGAAATTTCTAATGATATTTTTAGCACAAAAAAATTAAGTACCTTAATTTTTGAACCTTTAGATTAGCCAGCAATGCATAATAAAATGACAATTGACGATAAAACGTTTGAACCTTTTATCGAGTACAACATGATCGAGAAGCGCATCCGCTTGATTGGCATACAGCTAAACTTAGATTATGAACATAAAATCCCTGTATTTATTGGCGTTTTAAACGGAGCGTTGATGTTTATGGCAGATTTGTTAAAAGAAGTTAAGATTGGTTGTGAAGTAGCATTTGTTAAGATTGCTTCCTACCATGGAAGCACAAAAAGTTCGGGAAATATAATAGAAGAGTTAGCTTTAAATATTGATATTATGGGCCGTGATGTAATTATTGTTGAGGATATAATAGATACAGGAAATACGCTAAAATTTTTAATCGATAAGATAAAACAACATGAACCGGCATCTATTAAAGTAGCCACGCTTTTATTAAAATCAGATGCTTTGGAGCATCAATTTGAAGAAATAGAATTTGTTGGTTTTGAAATAGCCAATGATTTTGTAGTAGGTTTTGGAATGGATTATAAAGGATTAGGTAGAAACACCTGTGATATCTATCGTTTAAGCAGACAAAAACTACCAGGGTAAACAAGAACAAAGAAATGCAATTTAAAGATATTATAGGGCAAGCATCGATTAAAAAACATCTTATACAAACCGTAAAAGATGAAAGAATTAGCCATGCTCAATTATTTCTTGGACCAGAAGGATGCGGAGGTTTGGCTTTGGCGTTTGCTTACGCTCAATATATATGTTGTGAAAGTAAAACGGAGGACGATTCTTGTGGAACATGTGCTTCTTGTAGAAAATATGGTAAGCTAGTTCATCCCGATTTACATTTTTCTTATCCGTTTTTTGCCAAACATAAAGAAGATACTGCTTTATGTTTTATTGAAGAATGGAGAAAAGCATTTTTAAACAATCCATATTTAGGATTAGATGAATGGAGAGACCAATTAAATGCGGATAACAAACAAGCTAACATCAACATTTCCGAAGCGCATAGCATCATTGGTAAATTGAGCTTAAAGCCTTTTGAATCTGAATACAAGGTTTTGATTTTATGGTTGCCAGAGTATTTGGAGAAGGAAGGAAATGCTTTATTAAAGGTTATTGAAGAGCCGTCTCAAAAAACCTTGTTTTTGTTGGTGGCACAAAATCAAGACCAAATATTAAATACGATTATTTCTCGTACACAATTGGTTAAAATCCCCAAACTAAAAAACGAAGAAATAGAAGATTATTTATCATCACAAAAAGGATTAAAACCAGACCAAGCAAAGCAGTTAGCCTATTTAAGTAATGGAAATTTACAAACAGCATTACAACTTTTAACAACACAAGACAATGATTATCATGAGGTTTTTCTGCAATGGTTAAGAGCTTGTTGGCAAAACAATGGGTTAAAAATAGTAGAATATACAGAAGGCGAACTAGCAAAAATGGGGAGGGAAAATCAAAAGAATTTTTTGCGTTATGGCATTAATTTGATGAGGGAGTGCATGCTTTTTATTGCTGAAACCCCAGGTTTAATTCATTTACCAGAAAAAGAGTTAGAATTTATTAGTAAATTTTCAGCGGTTTTAGATTTAGCAAAGGCAGAAGCTATTTCAGAGGAATTAGAAAAAGCCATATATCATGTCGAAAGAAACGCCAACCCTAAAATATTATTTTTAGACGTATCTTTGGTATTGGTCAAAATTTTAAAGTTTAATACGTTCCGCCACAAAGCGGACTCTAATATATTATTATA
>JACMNZ010000312.1 GCA_014378285.1 Pseudopedobacter sp. | reverse complement strand
TAACGGATTTGGTGGCTTACGTGGGCTGGGAAAAAATGGGAAAGCAAATACCAGTTAACTGTTTTTTGAAAGACCCAACCATAAAATCTAGCTTAGCTTTTTTAAGAAAGAATCCATGGGCTAGGGCTAAAGTAGAATATTTATATATGTACAATATCAATAGGATTGCAAAGTTTAAAAACTTGGATAGTAAGGATTGATTTTATAGAACATCAATTTTTTGCATAAGGGATAATAGCGGCACCTCTGCTAGTAGTTTTACAAACTTTTTTATTTGTCATCTTCAGTGGAGTGGAAGATAGCAAATAAAAAGATAAAGCGGATAGGCCCAAAGTGATGGCTTTGCTGCCCTACCCGACCTTAGGAGGGACATGCCCAAATGCAAAAAAAAGTTAAAATTTGATATTCCTTTTTAATGATGCGTATTTTAAAGACCTATTTGTTAATTTCGCAAATTAATATTTGTTTATGGAAGAATTTGAAGACAGCCGAGCAGCAAGAAAAACCAAAACCATTTATATTTCTACGGTAATAAGCATTTCTTTAGTGCTTTTAATGGTGGGTTTATTGGGTCTAATTTTAGTTCACGGGCGTAAATTATCTAATTACGTAAAAGAAAATATTGTTTTAAACGTAATTATAAACGAAGGAACAAAAGAGGTTGAAGTTTTGCAATTGCAAAAGCAAATTGAAGCCAATAATTATGTAAAAAGCACTCAATATATTAGTAAAGAATTGGCTGCCAGAAATTTAACTAAAGATTTAGGAGAAGATTTTATTAAATTCTTAGGTTATAATCCGTTACTTTCTTCTATTGATGTTTACATGAAAGCTGATTATGCCAACAATCAAAGCATTGATATTTTAAGTAAACAACTGCAAAAGAACTCCATGATTAACGAGGTGCGTTACCAAAAATCTTTAGTAGATATGATCAACCAAAACATACGAACCATTTCTTTAGTGATTTTAGGTTTTGGAGGCGTATTATTGATTATTGCCATTGCCTTGATTAATAATACCATCCGTTTAGCTATTTACTCTCAAAGATTCATTATAAAAAGTATGCAATTGGTAGGTGCAACACGTGGCTTTATCAGAAAGCCTTTTATAAATTATGGAATTTTACATGGTTTTATTGCTGGTTTAATTGCGATAATATTATTGGTATTAACTTTGTTTTTTGCTCAAAAAGAAATTCCAGAATTGGTAATATTAACTGATTTTACAGAATTTGGAATCGTATTTTTAGGCGTAATAGGTGTGGGTATTTTGATATCAGGAATTAGCACCTATTTTGCAGTAACCAAATATTTAGGATTAAAAACACAAGATTTATATAGATAATCATGGCACAAAAACCAGTTAAAAATGTAGAAAGCGGAACAGTCCATTTCGTTTTTGGAAAACAGAATTATCAGCTTTTAATCGCAAGTATTGTTGTTGTAATTATTGGTTTTTTGTTGATGAGCGGCACAACAGATATTTATAGTTTCCGGAAAATTGTTTTGGCTCCAATTGTAGTTATTGGAGGTTTTATTTTAGGATTTTTTGCCATTTTCAAAAAATCGTCAGATAAAGTATGAATATTTTTGAAGTAATTGTTTTGGCCATTATAGAAGGCCTTACAGAGTTTTTGCCAGTCTCTTCTACCGGGCACATGATCATTGCTTCTTCTTTAATGGGCATCCAGTCAGATGATTTTGTGAAATTGTTTACGGTTGCCATTCAGTTGGGCACCATACTTTCTGTGGTAGTACTTTACTGGAAACGTTTTTTTAGAAGTTTAGATTTCTATTTCAAACTTTTAGCCGCATTTATACCTGCCGTAATTTTTGGTTTGCTTTTTAGCGATAAAATTGATGAATTACTTGAAAGTCCTTTAACGGTTGCTGTTTCTTTAGTTGTAGGAGGTATAATTTTAATTTTTGTTGATAATTGGTTTAAGAGTGCCACTTTAGACGATTCGGATAAAATATCATATCCAACGGCAATTAAAATTGGTGTTTTTCAATGCCTGGCCATGATTCCTGGTGTGTCACGTTCTGGAGCTTCTATTGTTGGCGGTATGACACAGAAATTAACCCGTAAAGCAGCAGCAGAATTTTCTTTCTTTTTGGCTGTGCCAACCATGTTTGCCGCAACCGCTAAAAAACTTTTCGATTTTTATAAAGACGGACATACCATCAATTCTCAGGAACTTAATTTATTATTGATTGGTAACGTAATTGGCTTTTTGGTTGCCTTGATAGCCATTAAGAGTTTTATTGGTTATTTAACAAAACATGGTTTTAGGGCATTCGGTATTTATAGAGTGATTGTTGGAACTATCATTATCGTTCTTATCTTGAGCGGGCATTCTTTAAAAATTATTTAATGAGTGAAAACGAGAAGCAATTCCCGAAATTCAATTTTACTGAAGGCGAAGTTCTTTTATTAAATAAACCTTACACCTGGACTTCCTTTGATGTTGTTGGTAAACTTCGCAATTCTTTTAAACCACTAAAATTAAAAGTTGGTCATGCTGGTACATTAGATCCTTTGGCAACCGGTTTATTGATTATTTGTACTGGTAAACTCACCAAACAAATTGATACTTACCAAGCCGAAGAAAAAGAATATACCGGTACTTTTACTTTAGGAGCCACAACCCCATCTTATGATCTGGAGACAGAGATCGATAAAACATTTGATATTTCTAACATCAAAGAAGCCCAAATTTTAGATAACTGTAAATATTTTATTGGTGAGCTAGACCAATTTCCACCAGCACATTCTGCCATAAAAGTAGATGGCGAACGCTTATATTTAAAAGCGAGAAGGGGAGAAGAAGTTGAACTTAAATCCAGAAAAGTAACCATATCAGAATTTGAAATTACCCGAATTGAATTACCTGAAGTTGATTTTAGGGTAGTTTGTACTAAAGGAACTTATATACGTTCTTTAGCTAAAGATTTTGGTGAGAAATTGAACAATGGAGCTTACCTTTCTAAATTGAAAAGAACACGAAGCGGAAATTTTAAAATTGAAGATGCGTTTGAAATTATGGAATTGGTAAATCATATTCGAGAAATAAAAACCGAAGAGGATTTTAAATAAATTTAAAGTTAAAAGTAGAGAGTTTAAAGTGGCGATCGTCATGTTGAACGATAGAGATATATAGGTATATATGCTGAGGCAAATTCGAATTGTGAGACTTCTCATTCCTCGAAGTGACGGAATGCAAAAAAAAATAATCAAACAATGCACATCTATCATCACATCAACGATTTTAAAAGGTTAAAGAATGCCGTGGTTACCATCGGTACTTTTGACGGTGTGCATCTGGGGCATCAAAAAATTATTAAAAAATTGGTAGAAGAAGCAAAAGAAATTGGTGGCGAATCTGTTATCCTTACTTTTTTTCCTCATCCAAGGATGATTTTAAATCCGGAAGACCATCAAGTGAAGATGATTAATACCATGCCGGAGAAAGCAAGATTGCTGCAAGATTTAGGCGTTGATCATGTAATTATTACTCCGTTTACCCGCGATTTTTCTAACCAAAGTCCGCAAGATTATATTAAAGACGCTTTGGTTGGGCAAATAGGAATGAAATCTATTGTGATTGGTTATGATCACCGATTTGGGAAAGATAGGAAAGGTAGTTTTGCAGAACTTCAAGATTATAGTAAAGTTTATAATTACAAATTAAACGAAATACCAGAAGAGGATATTAAAAACTTGGCAGTTTCTTCTACAAGGATTAGAAAATCTTTAGCCAAAGGCGATGTTGAGGATGCAAACGAACTGATGGGACATCCGTTTGTGTTATCAGGCAAGGTTATTAAAGGCGATCAAATTGGTAGGACTTTAGGTTACCCAACAGCAAACTTGATTGTAGAAGAAAGTTATAAACTGATTCCTTCTGATGGGATTTATGCCGTCACCGTAGAAGTTCAAGAGAATAAAAACAAGAACCAAGAATTACATAATCCCTATCAACCGATAAATTCTATAAGTTCAAATCTCAATACTCAAATCTCAATACCCAATACTAAAATCTACAAAGGCATGGCTTATATTGGTCACCGCCCAACTATAAACGGATTAAGCCAAAATATAGAAGTAAATATTTTTGATTTTTCAGAAGATATCTATCATCAAAACATCAAAATGGAATTTCATCATTTTATCCGTCAAGATGTAAAGTTTGAAGGATTGGAAAAACTAACTGAGCAACTAGGAAAAGATAAATTAGCTACTATGGCTTATTTTGAAGGGAAATAAATTTCAGTTTTATTAAATAAGAAAAGAGGCACCAAATTTTTTGGCGCCTCTTTTCGTTTAAAAAGTATAGCCTAAACTAAGACCTACATAATAAGGAATAAATCCAGTACTAGTAAAGAAAGGAGTTATTCCACCCCTAAATGCAAACCCTGAATTAACTGGTTGTAATCTGTACATAAAAGCCATAGTGCCTACGACAGTACTACCTCCGTTACCAAATATTGAGTTATTATTACTTGTTGATAAGCTAGCATAAGTTGCGCCTAAACCAATTTCAAAGAAGTTTCTTCCCTCACCTAATAAATAGTTTAGAGAAACAGGAATTGTAATAAATCCACTACCACCATCTCCAATTCCTCCGAATCCAATCCTACCACCAAGTCCATTTCTTTTATTGGAAAATCTACTATCATAATTTGCAGTAAATAATAATCCTTGTCCTAGGATTTCAACAAAAACATTTTGAGCTCTCTTTTCAGGTACCATATTAGTTTCAGAAATT
>JACMNZ010000311.1 GCA_014378285.1 Pseudopedobacter sp. | reverse complement strand
GGTATTATTAAACGATGCAAAAGATATTACTGCAAAACACATCCATCATTCTGTAGAAATAAAAAATAAAGTTGTTTTAGCCGATCCATTTGAAAAAAATATCCGTAAAACTTTAAATTATGGACATACAATTGGTCATGCTATAGAATCTTGGTCATTAATTAATGATAAAAATTCACTTTTACATGGCGAAGCTATTGCCATTGGAATGATTTGCGAAGCTTATTTAGCCAAAGAAACCAATGGATTATCAGAAGAAGATTTAGATAAAATCACCAATACATTTATTAAGTTTTTTGGAAGATATAAAATACGTGAAGGCATAAACAATGCTTTATTAGATATAATGAAGCAGGACAAAAAGAATTCTGACGGTAAAATAAGTTTCTCTTTACCCAATAAAATAGGAAGCTGCAGTTTTGATACTTTTATAGAAGAACGTTTGATTTTGGAGAGCTTAAAGTATTATCAATCAGTTTAAATAGTAATCATTTCCTACAAGTCTTAAAACGTTAATAATAGAATAATAATTAGAGAAGAAATTAACGAGGCAAACAATAGATTTACAATCAAAATATTGAAATAACCATTGATTGAAAACTTCTTTTTTTTAAAAAGACCATTAACGTTATCTTTTCTTTTATTACAATATTTTATTCTGTAAAATTATCTTAAAAAAAATTTAATTCTTATTTTGTGATTTCAGATTATTGTGTAGATTTGACACATCAAATAAAAAATGACAAAAAACGCAACATATTATTATGCTTACTTTTATTTTAAGAATAAGAGCCGGGCATAATATGTTAAAAATATAAAAACATGAAACCCGGCCAAACAGCCGGGTTTTTTTTTATCAAAAAAATGAGCACAAAAAAAAGAGTTGCAATTCAGGGAATCAAAGCTTCATTTCATGAAGAAGCTGCTTTCAAATTCTTTGGAGAAGATATTGAGACTATAGAATGTACTTCGTTTAAACAAACTTTTCAAAAATTAGCAAACGAAGATGCTGATTTTGTGGTAATGGCTATTGAAAATAGTATTGCAGGAAGTTTACTACCAAATTATTCATTATTAAGGGAGTATAATTTTCCTGTAATTGGCGAAGTTTATTTACATATCCAGCTCCACTTAATGGCTTTACCAGGAGTCACTTTTGAAGATATTAAAACCGTAACCTCCCACCCTATTGCAATACGCCAATGTGGAGACTTTTTAGATGATTTTCCTGATTTAAAAATAATAGAAAGTAACGATACCGCAGCCTGTGCTAAAAAAATAAAAGAAGAACAATTAACTGATACTGTTGCAATTGCAAACACATTGGCTGCAAAACTTTACGGATTAAATATTTTAGAACGCAGAATAGAATCTAACAAAAAAAATTATACCCGTTTTTTGATTTTAACCGATAAGCAAAGTGAAATTAAAAATGCAAATAAAGCTTCATTATGTTTCCAAGTAAGCAATGATGTAGGTTCTTTAGCTAATGTATTAAATATCTTATCTGAGAATGACATCAACATGAGTAAAATACAATCTATGCCGGTTTTAGGAAAACGAAATGAGTATAACTTTTATGTAGATGTAGAATGGAACAATTCAGGAAATTACGACTATGCAATACGTAGGATATTAAAACATACGGTAAACTTTAGCATTATGGGAGAATATGTGAAGAATGATGGAGTTTAGAAATAGAAGTAACAAAGAAGCAAGATTTAAGACACAAGAACCAAGACAAAAAACAATAGAAGTCTCGTCAACCCCAACTGCGGACAGCGGACTTAAAACTTTAAACTAAAATTAGCATGAAACTTAACCTAAACATACAACCATTAAGTAGCTGGATGAACGTAACTCATCAGCCATTGGTAATCTCTGGCCCTTGCAGTGCTGAGACAGAAGAGCAATTATTAGCAACCGCTCGTTTATTAAAGGCTACCGGAAAAGTTAGCGTTTTAAGAGCAGGTATTTGGAAACCAAGAACCCGTCCAGGAGAATT
>JACMNZ010000310.1 GCA_014378285.1 Pseudopedobacter sp. | reverse complement strand
TGCGGTAGAAGGGATGCGTGAAGGTTTGCCTTGGGGCGGTTTTGTCGCCAATACCCCAAAAGATTTTGCAGATGATGCGGTGAAGTTATACCAGAATGAAGAAGTTTGGCTTAGGTTTCAAGAAAATGGAACCAACATTATCAATCAGTTATTTGATGAAAAAAATTGGCAGGCCAAATTTATATCCACCATAAAAAGGCTTAACCAAAATATCCAAGAACATAGAAAGTATAATTTTTATGGTGCCATGATGCAGCATCATACCCAAATGAGCACCAAATATCTCTCTAAATGGATTGAGGAGAAGAATAAGATTCAGGATATTTAGGTATTTTAAGGCTAAAAGCATAATGCATAAGCTAAAAACCTATATGACAAAAAATTACAACTACTTTATTTGAAGGTAATTATCGAACGCTGAGTAAACATAAAGTTTATTTTAAATTTTTTAAAGTTAAAGATACATAGTATTAAAATCCATCATCACCAATAGGTGATCCATCAGGCATTGGTAAAGGCTCTGGAAGTTTAAAATCCGCAGGATGTTCCTCAAACTTTTTGATTTGGTTAAAAATTAGTTGAGCAGTTCCATTTTGAAAACGGGCATCAATTTCTGATTTAATACTAACCTCCCGTTTAATATCATTTAAATAGGAATATAATCTAGCTTTTACATTAGATGACGTTCTATTGGAGGCTAAAGTGTTTAAAATTTGATTTACTGTGAGGACTTGAACAGTTCTAGCAATTTCACCTTTCAGATTATCTTCTTTAAGGTATCCTGATCTAAAGGTTTGGTCTATTAACTGGGCTAAAATCCCTTCAAGCGAAGGTTGATTATTATCTCTGGCATGGTGCTCTATCACTCTTTCTAATCTTTCTGGATTGAGCAAAAAACTTAGGGTAGCACCGGAGATAGACTCAGCAGGAGATAAGGCATCAAAAGTTAAGCCTGTATTGGTCTTAAAAGTTTCCCTACTCCTTGGATAGCCTACTGGTCTGGGTGGGATTTTCTCCATCAAACTTTCTGGTAATACTAGATTTTCTGGAGAAATAACTGATAATAGCCTATCTAAAGCTTTTTGTTGAACTTGAGGATTGATAAAAGCAGTCACTAATTGTCCATCACCTTTTACCGCATAGGTATAGTACAAACCCCCTACAATTTTAGAGACCGCTTCTAATTGGTAACGATGCAAAAGATAAATAGGAACCAAAGCCTCTTCTATGGTTGCCATAGGCATACCTGTTTTAATGGCGTTTTCAGAAAACTTATTCAACAAGGTTTTTCTGATATTCATTAAATCATCTAATGTGGCAATGGGATCTTTTCCGTCATCCCAAAGATGGGCATCTGGATGAGCACTGCTTTCAGGTCTTGCATCTGCATCAGAAATAAAAGTAAAACCTTGCTTTAAAGTTTCTTTGATGATGTTGTTTAAAGCTAACTCTTCATTGGTTTCACTTTTAAAATCTTGGTAACCGTAAATAATGGCTCGTTTATCCCAGCTGCCAATTCCAACGGCGTAGGCATCAGATAAATCGATTTTCCCATCGGCATCCATCTTTATATGCGGAAACGGATAATCCATTACAGAAGACCGATCGTTTATACTTGCAGAATAGTTGTGGTACAAACCTAAGGTATGTCCAATTTCATGTGCCGCCAATTGCCTGATTCTGGCTAAAGACATATTCATCATTTGATCTTCCTGTTGTTTTTCATCGCCGTAAGGCAACAATAAACCGGTAGCAATTAAATAATCTTGTCTTACTCTTAGGGATCCTAAAGAAACCTGACCTTTAATGATCTCTCCAGTTCTTGGGTCGGTAATGGAAGCGCCATAGGACCAACCTCTTGTAGAGCGATGGACCCATTGCACTAAATTATACCTGATATCCATAGGATCTACACCTTCTGGCAACAATTTAACTTGAAAAGCATCTTTGTAGCCCGCTGCTTCAAATGCTTGGTTCCACCATTTGGCACCATCCATTAATGCCGAACGAATAGGTTCTGGTGCACCTCTATCAATATAATAAATGATAGGTTCTTTAGTTTCGCTGATGGCTGCAGTGGGGTCTTTTTTCTCTAAACGATGACGTACAATAAATTTTTTAACGATGTTTTGATCTATTGGAGTAGCGTAATCCATATATTCCATATTGTAAAAACCTGCTCTTGGATCAAACTTTCTAGGTTTATAACCCGCATCAGGTAGCTTAACAAAAGATTGGTGGGTGTGTACGGTTATGGCATCAGCATCCGGCGTTACGGAACGTATTTCTTTACCTTTTGCGCTTCCCGATAAGGTAATAATGGATTCAAACTCTGTGTTTTTTGGGAAATTTTTGGTGTTAGCCAAATAAATTGCCGATCTAGATTCATCTGCTTTGTAACTACCTTGACCCATTTCTGTCAATTTATCCCCAATCTGATGGACATCTCTCATTAAAAAAGGAGTAAGGTCTATCAATACTTTATCATCATCAATGGCCTCGGCCTTAAAGCCAAAAATAATAGAACTTGCAAAAGCCTGCTCTACAGAATTTTTTTCGTCTATATTATCAGAAATTGCTCTGTAATCATAATTAGGTTGCTGCAATAGAATTTTGGGTCCAATTTTTACAAATTTTAAGATTTTGTTTACTCCAATTTGTCCTCGGTCTAAACCTAAATCATTAGAACCCACACCAAAAGGTAAAGTGCTCACATAAAGAAACTCTTGGTTAAACTTATCTATTTCTAAATAAATTTTCCCCGAGTTATCATCCCAATAAAAGTTAAAATAGCCTGGGTATTTTTTAAATCCCTTAGTTTTGGTTTCAATGTTTTGAGCCAGAAGATGAGAGGTCTGGAATAGAAATCCAACCAAAAGAAAGTATATAATTTTTTTCATATCCCCATTTAGGCAACTAATATAGAAATTAAAGCATTATCTCCGTGTAAAAATATAGCAGATAGGTAAAACTTGAACAGCTTATTTCTAATTTTGCTTTATGGCAGAAGATTTAAATATCATCACAGGAGATAAAGCGAAACAATATCAATCTTTAATTCCTCAAATAGAGGCTCTCATTAATTACGAAACCGATTTGATAGCAAATTTGGGTAACGTTTGTGCTGCTTTAAAAGAGCAATTCGGTTGGTTTTGGATAGGCTTTTATTTTATCGAGAAAGACGAGCTAGTGCTTTCAGCTTTTCAAGGCCCAGTGGCGTGTACACGCATAAAAAAGGGTAGAGGAGTTTGTGGGACTGCTTGGCAGAAAGAAAAAACTTTATTAGTAGCCAACGTAGATGAATTTCCCGGACATATCGCTTGTAGCAGTTTATCAAAATCAGAAATTGTATTTCCTGTTTACAAGGATGATAAAATTATAGGTGTTTTTGATGTGGATAGCGAACATTTAAACCATTTTGATGAAACAGATCAGCAATATTTAGCGCAAATTTTAGGTTTAATCTATTTTTAATAATGGATATTTAAGGCATAGCTAGTTTAGTTGCCGACGAACGGTTGTTCAAAAACTTGAGGATAGCCAACGCCAATTTAAAGTGTATTTATTGGGTTAAAACCTATAAGAATAACGATATCAGCAGTTATGCCGATCAACTTATTTCACAAATAGATCAATCGCAGCCATTTTCGTTATTGGGTGTTTCTTTGGGAGGGATTTTGGCTATAGAACATTCCAATAAAATAAATTCTGAAAAGGTTTTAGTGATCTCTAGCGTAAAATCTTCTAAAGAGTTTCCATTTTATTTTAAGCTAATGAGGTGGATGAAAGTGATATATCTAATCTCCTCCAAATTATTGAAAAGTACCTGGCTTTTGATTGAGTTGCCAGCTATCAGCGGCAATAGCGGTTTGCCCCAAACGCTTTAAGGCAATCACCAGTTCTCTTCCCAATTCGCAGCTACCTAGTAATACTATTTTTTTATGCACAATATAATATACATTATTAAACCAAAAAATTTTTTGCGCTTTTTATCTTACAGTTGTAATTTGACAAATGATGTGGTAAGAATTGTCCTAAAAAAATGCCTTGAAATTTGTTAAGTAAATTATTGGATCATTTGCGGGGTTGCTCTACTGGTGTTTTGGCTTTTCCACTTTTGGCCTACCTGCCCTCGTGAGCGGGCAAAATTTAGTTTTTTTTTATTTCCCATTATTCCTTTTAAGAGGAATTCAAGATTGCTTGGTAGTTTTTCCTTGATAAAAAAAGAACCAAAAAAATCAAAATGGTCTAAAACATTATTGGGATGGTTTATAGGATGGACATGATCTGAAACTTGAAAAATCAAAATTATCTGAACCCGGATTCGGATGGTTTATAGGATGGTCATGATATGAAGCTTGATGATAAAAAGAAATTTGTAAAGAATCACAAAAAATCAAAATTAACAGGTTATAGATAAAAGAATAAACATCTTACCTTTGCTTTGTGGTTAGCAAATCTCAATTTTTGCACATCTTTTTAAACATCTATACTAACTCTGTATTTAGTTTACATCTTTGCGATTAAGAAAATAAAAGTAAAACCATCAAAACAGCAATAAAAAAAGATAACTCAAATAAGGGATAAATACCCATGCATACGATGGTTTTGTTTACTTTAGCCAAAATC
>JACMNZ010000041.1 GCA_014378285.1 Pseudopedobacter sp. | reverse complement strand
GTTTTCTGTTCTTTAGACTTATTTCTTTTCTATATTTTTTATGAACTGATGCTATTGCCTTTATATTTCCTAATCGGAATGTGGGGCGGCGTTCGCAGGGAATATGCAGCTATTAAATTCTTTTTGTACACTTTGTTTGGGTCGATATTTATGTTGTTGGTGATTGCTGGTTTATACCTTTCAGTTACCGATCCAACAACTGGAAACCATACTTTTAACATGGTTTACGCAATGAATCCAGCCAATTATTCTGCAAATTCAATTTTCTCGGCTTTAGCCAATGTTCAAATATTAGGTTTTTCAGCTCGTTCAATTGGTTTTATAGTAGTTTTCATAGCTTTCGCAATAAAAGTTCCAGTTTTTCCTTTTCATACTTGGTTACCAGATGCTCACGTAGAAGCACCCACACCAATTTCTATCATTTTGGCTGGAATTTTATTGAAAGTTGGTGGTTATGGGATTATCCGAATTGCTTATGGCATTTTCCCTGATGTAGCAATTTCCTTTTCTTTTTGGATGGGATTATTAGGCGTAATATCAATTATTTATGGAGCAATGAATGCATTAGCACAAAGAGATTTAAAAAGGTTGATAGCTTATTCTTCAGTTTCTCACATGGGTTTTGTGTTATTGGGAATTGCTTCTTTAACGGCAGAAGGTTTAAATGGAGCCATGATGCAAATGATTTCCCATGGATTTTTATCGGTAATGTTGTTTTTTATTGTCGGTATAATTTATAACCGAGTTCATGACCGTGACATTTATAATTTTAGAGGTTTGGCCAACCAGATGCCAATTTTTACGGGTTTTGTGATGATTGCTTTTTTTGCCTCTTTGGGTTTACCAGGTTTTTCGGCATTTATTGCTGAAGCTTTTACTTTAATAGGTGCTTTTAGTTCACAAACTATAAATGGATTATTACCAAGATGGATGGCAATTGTTGGCGCTTTTGGGATTTTGTTAGGCGCTGGTTATTTATTATGGACGCTTCAAAGAATGTTTTTTGGTACTTTAAGATTAAAGAAAGAAGAATGGAAAGCGCAATTGAAAGATTTAAACTTTAGGGAGATTTTAACCCTGACACCTTTGGCTTTGTTAGCTTTAATTTTAGGAATTATGCCTTCTTTAGTTTTTAATGTGATGAGTAGTTCGGTAAATCAATTTTTGATGTTGTTTAAATAAATAAAATGCGTCATGTCGACAAAGGATGCATCACATTTTATAAGTAAATATATAGAATGACAACTTTGTAATTGTGAAGTTACGTTATCACTTAACATGATGTAAATAATAGCTGGTTTTTGAAAACATGCTATCACGAAAAAAGAAGAATAAATTAAATGCAAGACATCACACAGAGCACCAATAATATTCTCCAATCAATTCCTTATTTCTATCCGGAAATGGTTTTAGTTATTGGGTTTTTATTGGCCATTGTATTTGATTTATTTGGTATAAAATCAAAGCAAATCGTATTTCCATTAGCTATTTGCACTTTATTAATTTCCGGATTTTTCCTTTTTAACCGATTAAATAATATCGGCGAAAGCCAAATACTTTTTAATGGGATGTTTGGTTTTTCAAAAGCGGGAAATCTTTTTAAATTATTGGTGTTGTTCGCTTCCATTTTATCTCTCCTTTTTTTTAATCAAGATGGAAGATTAAAAAATCATCCGAAAGGAATCAATGATTTTTATAGTATTTTTTTAGGCGGAGTTTTAGGAATGTTTTTACTGGTTTCATCAGCAAATTTATTGATGGTTTTCATATCTATCGAGATGATTTCCTTAGCTTCTTATCTGATGGTGAGTTATAACGCCTATCAAAATAAACAAGCCGAAGCAGGGATGAAATACGTTCTGTTTGGAGCGGTTGCATCGGCAATTATGCTTTATGGTATCAGTTTGATTTACGGGTTTACAGGAACAATCAATCTATACGGAAACCAGTTGATAAACGGTTTAAACCAAATTGGTGCTGCTGGTACAAGCTTAGCAATTGTATTATTTATGGTGGGAATCGGTTTTAAACTTTCTTTTGTCCCTTTTCACTTTTGGACTCCAGATGCTTATCAAGAAGCACCAACTTCGGTAACTTCTTTTTTGACAACCGCTCCAAAAATTGCGGTTTTTGGATTGTTATTTTTTATCACGCCCATTTTTCAAGGATTAAATAATCAGGTTTTTCATCAG
>JACMNZ010000040.1 GCA_014378285.1 Pseudopedobacter sp. | reverse complement strand
TTATCCGTATTGGGCTCATCAAATTTATACAAACTGATGTATTCTCTTTTAGATTTGTTATCGCCAATATCGCCAACAAAAATTTGCGGTTTTTGATTTTTAGGAGTGTAAAGCGCAATATCCTCACAATCCTTCACCTGTTTACCGTAATTGATTGTCGTTAGTTTTTTCCCTTCTTTATTGATTAAATAAACGTAACTCTTGTCGCCACTATCATTATGTACCCACATTAAATTGTCACTTTTAGAAGACACCACTAAACCAGAAAGCTCGTTAATATCTTTATCTTGTAAATGATTTTCTTGGGCAAAAGTTATAGAAGCTGTAAAAAAGAAAAGGACAAATAAGATGTTTTTCATGGTTAAGATATAGCTGTTTCTTCATGTAGTTTAAAACAATGAACGCCAAATTTATTTAAAAATCCTACACCTTCATCGGTTGCCAAGCCTTTATATTCTGCATAAGAATATCTAAACATCACTTCTTTAATTCCCGATGATAAAATTAACCTAGCACAAGCAATACAAGGCGACAATGTAGTATATAATGTAGCTCCTTGAATTTGTGTCCCGTTTTTTATAGCATATAAAATTGCGTTTTCTTCTGCATGTAACGCTAAAGAGCAACTGTTTCTTGAATCTCTTGGGCAACCTTCTCCTGGCCATTCTTCATCGCAATTATGCGTATGTGCTGGCGGGCCGTTGTAACCAATAGATATTATCCTTGTATCTTTTGTTAAAACGGCACCAACTTGGTTTTTTACGCAGTGAGAACGTTTGGCCAAATCGGCGGCAAGGTTCATAAAAATCTCGTTAAAGCTCAACTTCATTTTAATTTTAAAATTTTGATGCTATGCAAAGTAACCCATAAATTTTAAGATTAAAATTGGGAAATTATAAAAATTCTCTTTTTAAAGACGCTTGGAAACATCCATTAGATTTAAGCGTTTTAAATAAAAATCTATGTTTTTGCATCTGAAAATTGCATATTCGCATTGAAGGGAAACCAATAAAATATACATGCTAGAACTTATAGTTTCGGGAATTGGTTTAGGGATTGTACTTTCATTCTTAACCGGACCAGTATTTTTCGCCCTTATTAAAACAAGTATTGAGCGAGGCTTTTATGCTGGTGTTGCTTTAGCTAGCGGAGTGGTTGTTAGCGATTTCATTTATATGACCATCACTCTTTTCGGCACTTCATTACTCAGTTTTGAAAGCACTTATCGTATCCCGATTGGTATTGTAGGAAGTGCTATTTTATTGGGGATTGGCTGTTATTATCTATTCAAAAAAATCAAACTCGATTATAACAATGAACCTTCGCGGCTAAAACATGCCGGTTATTTCTTTAAAGGATTTTTTATGTGTATTTTCAATCCTTTTATCCTTTTATATTGGATCAGCGTTTCTAGCGGTGTTTATTCTATGTATGGCGAGCTAACCAGCAAACAGATTATTCCTTTTTTTGGTGCGATATTGATTACGCTTTTTTCTATGGATACCCTTAAAGCATACTTCGCTCATAAAATGAGGTATAAGATCAAGGAAAAAACCTTACAGAATTTGAATAAGATTGCAGGGATTATCATTATTATCTTTGCGCTAAAGCTGATTTATAATCTGATTTTTACCAATACGCTGATATAGGTTTTCTGTATTGATGGAATTTGGTTTTGAATTGTGATGCTTTGTCTCGCAGAGTTATAATTCAGTAAAACCTCTTACTTATTAAAGTATAAGTTTTTTCCCACAGACTTCGCTGATTGAAACAGATAAAAATTAGAAATCTCTTCCCTGTTATTTTTATCAGGCGTTTTAACACGTCGCCAGCTGGCAAATAAATCTTTTTTCTGAATAAGAAAAAAGTATACCGCTTCAATCGTTAACACAACAAAATACAACAGAAAATTTATATCATGTTTTTTGAGTCTAAAGACTTTTTTATTTGCCAATCCGTAAAGACGCCTACGCTAAACTCTATGGACAGAATAAGATTTATAATCTGATTTTTACTGATACGCTGATTTAGCTATAAACTACTAGTTCCGATATATATATCCACATAATCAACCGTCCCACCTTCACAATTGGTCATATTTTGCAACCTAAAATACTTGCGATCCCCTTTTGCAAAAAAAGTTTGCTCACCATTTTTTAAACATGGTTCTCCACTGTTGATACCGGTTACCTTTGTAATGATTTTCCCATCAAACAATAATTCCTTTTCGGTAATCCGTTTTATTTTACCTTCTATTTTTAAATATTGTCCAGAGGTATTCTCTTGGCCACCTTTTATGGAGTACCAATCGCCTTCAATAGGTTCTACTTTTACAGACCCCGGCTTATCCCACCCAATCCATTGCAAAGTAACGGGATGTACGCCGCCTTTAACTTTTTTAAACGTGTCATCAACTTTATTAAGAGTTGAGTCAGGCTTTAGTACGTTTTTGGAAATAACATTCTCTAAGCTATCGTTTTCCTTTTGAAGCTTCGCTATGGAGTCTGATTGATTAATGTCAGTTTGTTTAGCTGTTTGGTTACAAGAATAGAATGCAACCAGCATCATGAGACTTAAAAATTTATTTTTCATGGGATATTTTTAACTTAACTAACCAAAAACATACCGTTTTAATGAAACAACTTTAAAAATCGATTTTCAGAAAAAACAAAAGGGTCATTACCAATTGATAATGATCCTTTTAAAATATTAAATTATTTAAAGGTAAGCCCTCGCATTTTTACCTTCCATCCAGTTCATAAAAGCTCTATTTACAACTTTATTTCCTCCTGGTGTTGGGTAATCTCCTGAGAAATACCAATCGCCTAAATGGTCTGGGCAAGCCAGATGTAAACCCTCAAGCGTTTGATAAATTACTTCTACTTTGGCTGAAACCTCTTTTGGAGTAATGATTTGTGCAATCTTGTCTGATATTTCTTCTGGAGTGAAAGGTGCGTAAATCTCCTTTACATGGTTAATCACTTCTTCTTTTGGAGCGTCTGCTTGTGCCTTACATTTATTATAAACAGCCGTAATCACGTTATCCATTTTGCGTTCACGAAGCAAAGCAATGGCAGCATCAAAAGCTACAAATTCTCCCATTTTACTCATATCAATTCCGTAACAATCTGGGTAACGGATTTGAGGTGCAGATGAAACGATTACTATTTTTACTGGCCCAAGTCGGTCAAAAATTCTTAAAATGCTTTGTTTTAAAGTAGTACCTCTAACAATAGAATCATCCATAGCAACTAAAGTATCTACCCCTCTTTTAATTAAGCCATAAGTGGTATCATAAACGTGAGCAACCATATCGCTACGCTCGGCATCTTGAGTGATGAAAGTACGCATCTTTGCGTCTTTAATAGCCAGTTTCTCTACCCTTGGGGTGATTTTTAAAATGCGGTCTAATTCTTCATCTGTTAAATTATCCCTACTATTTACTAAAGCATCTCTTTGAGTTTGTTTAGTGTAGGCGTGTAAACCTTCTACTAAACCATAAAAAGAAACTTCTGCCGTATTTGGGATATAAGAGAAAACTGTATTTTCCAAATCGTGGTTTACATGCTCTAATATTTTAGGGCAAAGTAAGTTTCCTAATTTTTTACGTTCCTTATAAATGTCAGCATCGCTACCTCTCGAAAAATAAATCCTTTCAAAAGAACATGCTTTTTTCTCTACGGGTTCTCTAAATATTTCATCAGAGATTGTACCGTCTTTTTTAATAATTAAGGCATGTCCTGGTTCAATTTCTTTAACCTGACCAATTTTAATATTAAATGCAGTTTGTAATGCTGGCCTTTCAGATGCTGCTACAAAAATTTCATCATCATGATAGTAATAAGCCGGACGAATTCCTGCGGGATCTCTCAATACAAAAGCGTCACCATGACCAAAAATACCAGCAATGGTATAACCGCCATCCCAAGTTTTTGCAGACTTCTGCAAAATCCTATTTACATTTAAATGATTGCCAATTAGTTGGGTTATTTCATTGTTATCGTAACCTTCTCGTTTAAATTTATTAAACAGAAATTGATTTTCATCATCTAAAAAATGACCGATTTTCTCTAAAACTGTAACTGTATCTGCCCTTTCTTTAGGGTGCTGACCTAAATCATAAAGTTGCTGCAAAAGCTCATCAACATTAGTCATGTTAAAGTTGCCGGCAATCATTAAATTACGGGTCATCCAGTTATTTTGACGTAAAAACGGATGACAAGCCTCAATGCTGTTATTGCCATGTGTGCCGTATCTTAAATGCCCTAATAAAACCTCTCCAGTAAAACTTACATGTTCTTTAAGCCATTCTGCATCTTTTAAAAGCTCTGGTTGTTCTTTTTCAATTACGGCAAACTTGCGCATTACGTAAGAAAAGATATCCTGAACGGCATTTTTCTCCATAGAACGATGCCTGCTGATGTAACGGTTTCCAGGCTTAACATCTAGTTTAATTGTAGCTATACCTGCCCCGTCTTGTCCCCGGTTATGCTGCTTTTCCATCAACAAGTACAGCTTATTTAAGCCATAAAGCGATGTGCCGTATTTTTCTTGATAAAAAGATAGGGGTTTTAATAATCTGATGAATGCAATCCCGCACTCGTGTTTGATTTGGTCACTCATTATAATTCTTTAATGAAGCTCACAAAATTAGTAATTAAAAGGTTTTTGAGAAATTTAAAACGTCATTAGCGGAACATTTATTTGCTGTTTAATTAACACAGGAAAATTAATAGTACTAATTAATAAGATAATTTCTTGAGCGTTTTAACACGCTTTCCGCTAAATCTTTTTGTCCGCCAACTTGCGGATAAAAAGGATACCGCTTCAATCGTTAACGCAAAAATCAACTACCAATAATACATTTACATCTTCAAATTGATTTAATAAGTAAACCTAAAAAACGATTTTTAATGAGGATTTCTACTGCCTTAAATCACTCATAAAATTGCTATCTATCAATAAAAAGTTAAATTTGGCTATCAAAATAAAAAACTATTCTCATAAAATAATCACAAAAAATGAAGCAAGTATCTGATATAGGTGTAATAGGAATTGCCGTAATGGGCGAAAATCTAATTTTAAACATGGAAAGCAAGGGATTTCATGTCTCTGCTTTTAACCGAACGGTTGATAAGGTGGAGAAATTTACCGCTGGTAGGGCTAAAGGTTTAAATATTTATGGTGCACATACTATTGAAGATTTTATTAGTTCGTTAAAATCGCCTCGTAAAGTGATGTTGATGGTAAAAGCAGGTAAACCAGTTGATGATTTTATTGATATTTTAGTTCCGCTTTTAGATAAAGGAGACATTATTATTGATGGTGGAAATTCTCATTTTCCTGATACCGAAAGAAGAGTAAAATATGTAGAAAGCAAAGGCTTATTATTTATCGGTACGGGCGTTTCTGGCGGAGAAGAAGGTGCTTTAAAAGGTCCTTCAATTATGCCGGGCGGTTCTCCAAAAGCTTGGGAAGCTGTTAAACCTATTTTCCAAGGTATTGCTGCAAAAGTAGAAGATGGTACGCCTTGTTGCGATTGGGTTGGAGATGGCGGTGCTGGGCATTTTGTGAAAATGGTACACAACGGAATTGAATACGGCGATATGCAATTGATAAATGAAGTTTATCATATCATGAAAGACGTTTTAGGCATGAGCACTAGTGAAATGCGTGATATTTTTAAGGAATGGAACATGGGAGAATTGGATAGCTATTTAATTGAAATCACTAGGGATATTCTAGCCTATAAAGAAGAAGACGGAACGCATTTGGTTGATAAAATTTTGGATACCGCTATGCAAAAAGGGACTGGAAAATGGACTGTTAATACCGCTTTAGATTTAGGTATTCCATTAACTTTAATTACCGAATCTGTTTTTTCTAGGTGTTTATCCGCTTTAAAAGATGAGCGTGTTGCAGCTTCTAAGGTATTAAAAGGCCCTACTCCAAGTTTTACTGGCGATAAAAAAGCTTTTCTTAAGGATTTAGGCGCAGCTTTATATGCGGCAAAAGTTATTTCTTATGCGCAAGGCTATCAAATGATGAGTGCTGCAGCAGAGGAATATAAATGGACTCTAAACTACGGCAGTGTTGCCTTAATGTGGAGAGGTGGTTGCATTATCCGTTCTCGCTTTTTGGGAAATATTAAAGAAGCATTTGATAAGAACCCTGATTTAAAAAACCTTTTATTGGATTCCTTCTTTGCTGAAAAGATGAGAGATCACCAAGAGGGTTGGAGAAGAGTAATTTCAAGTGCTGTTATGAACGGTATTCCGGTTCCTTGTTTAAGTGCAGGCTTAAATTATTACGACGGTTACCGTTGTGAGCGTTTACCGGCTAACCTGTTACAAGCTCAACGTGATTATTTTGGAGCACATACTTATGAGCGTGTTGACAAACCAAGAGGAGAGTTTTTCCACACTAATTGGACAGGTAGAGGTGGCGATACTGCATCTACCACTTACGAGGTTTAGGCAAATTTGACTAATCCTGAATAAATACCTCTTTTTTATAATTATAGAAAATTTATAATAGCATTATGGAATTTCCATAATGCTATTTTTGTTTTATTATAATTTATTCTATATGGTAATGAGATAAAAAATATGATTGTTTGGCTTTTATAATAATTTAAAATCCTTTTTTTAAATATAGCTGGGTAACTTATACGTAATAATTATTAACCAATATTTAACATTAAAACAATTTTGAGTTAACACTACCGCTATAATTTAGTGACTTGAAATTTGTAAATAATGTTTTTCTTATTATTGTTTAGATTAAAAGCACAAAAGATAGCAGGGATACTTATCCTACTGCTTTTGACTTCTTTTGGTTTACAATACTCGCAAGACATCCTTACACAATTAGACAAGCTAGAAAACATTACCTTACATCACAACGAGTTTAGGAAAATCCATCAGACAGTTGATCAAACAAATATTTCCGAGGATGATCAAGATGTAATACATCAGCATAAAGATTTAAAATTACCCCAAATTTTCATCATCCGTTTCTTTTTAAACTCATTTAAAAGTTTTCAAATTAAAGGAATCACCCCTTTTTCAAAATCAACTTATTGTGAAAATATTCCATTGATTGGTTTATTCCTCAACAATAAAGCACTCCTTATTTAGTACTACCTATTTTTTTATTGTCTTTCCAGATTTTTAAATCTGCGAATAGGCTTTTCGATTCATTTTTTTTCTAGAATCATTCAATCTTAATAAATAATATATGAAACCCATTTATCAATTATCAAAACTTGGTATTTTTTTAATGATGATTTGGTCTTTTAGCATTTTTCATGCTTTCGCACAAAAGACCAAGATGACCGGTGGTAAAGTTTTAGATGCTAAAGACAAATCCACCATTATTGGAGCAACCATAAAAATAAAAGGGACCAAATACGGAACCACAACAGATATAAACGGAAACTTTAAATTAGAAGCTTCTGAAAATGCAGTATTAACCATTAGCTATATTGGATATTTAACCCAAGATATTGCAGTTGTTGATTTAAAATCTCCAATTATCTTAACAGCAGATGGCAAACTCTTATCTGAAGTAGTGGTAACCGCTTTGGGTATTTCCAAAGAAAGTAAATCTTTGGGCTATGCCGTACAAACCTTAAGTGCAAAAGAAATAACCAATATCCCTTCACCAAACTTTGTAAATAATTTACAAGGGAAACTTGCGGGAGTGCAAATTACTAATGGATCTGCAGGTGTTGGTTCAACTTCTAGGATAGTGATTAGAGGAGAAAATTCCTTCTCTGGTAGCAATCAACCATTATTTGTTGTAGATGGTGTGCCAATCAGCAATGATACCTATTTTAACGATGCAATAAACAATTCTTCTGGTCAGGGTACTTGGGCAGAAGTAGATTGGGGTAATGGCGCCGCAGAATTAAATCCTAATGATGTGGAAAGTACCACAGTTTTGAAAGGCCCTGCTGCTGCTGCATTATATGGTTCAAGAGCCTCAAATGGTGCAATTGTTATAACCACAAAAAAAGGAATCAAACAAAAAGACGTAAGTGGGATTAGCTTTAACTCACAAACTACTGTAGAAAGTGTGCTTAGATTCCCTGCTTTACAAAATGAGTACGGAGCTGGTAACGGAGTCACTGATTATCAATATGTGAACGGAGGAACATCAAC
>JACMNZ010000309.1 GCA_014378285.1 Pseudopedobacter sp. | reverse complement strand
TCCATCCATTTTTATAACCTTTTATTTTAGCATAAATTAAAACAGCTTCTTCACCATGAGAACAAATGACACGCCAAATAAAAGAAGATTTATATTTTTTGCTTTTTTCCAATTCTAAAAGGTCATGGACTGATAGATCAGAAATTCTCATGCCTTCAAATTGGGATGGTATTTTTGTAGTCACTTCAACCATAACGCCTGATGATATTTCAGATTCTTTAACCGGAAATATATAACCGCAATATTTGCATACCATTGTTGATGCAGCTACTAAGCAACCGCATTCGCTATTTCCACACTCTTTGACAGGCGCTACTGATTCTTTTTTAGTTTTAGGTGGTTTTAGCTTCCAATTTCGATCTTCATTCCACATGCCATGCCTATCGTGGTTCATGCCAAAGTCTAAAAGAATAAAATGTTCTTTATTTGGATATAATCTGCTCCCGCGACCAGCGCACTGAAGGAATAGCGGCAAAGACTTGGTAGCTCTATTCATTACAACGCATTGAATAGATGGTTCGTCATAACCTGTTGTAAGAATTCCACAATTGATTAAAACAAGAAAACTTCCGGATTTATAAGCGGCTAATATTCGCTTCCTATCTTCTGAAATTGTTTTACTTGTTAAGTATTCGCAAGAAATACCAGCGTTAACAAAAGCGTAATAAGTAGATATAGTGTGTTTTATGTTTATACAAAATATAAGCGTTTTTAATCCATTAGCATGTTTTTTCCATTCCTCGATAACTCCATCATAAAGCTTTGGTTTATCAAAATGATTTAATAATGATTGATCAGTATATTCACCTGCTTTTATTTCCAAATCAGAGAAGTCATCCTGCATTTGATAAGCCTTGCAATCTACTAAAAAACCTTGTTCAACTAAATCTGGAATATCTAAAGTTGATATTATATTTTCATAATATTTAAATATATGTTTTCCTTCTGGGGTTGCACTACAACCTAAAACTAAACTGTCTTCAAATAAATCTATAATTTTATTAAAAGAAGCAATATGACATTCATCAATTATAATAAGCTTAGGATTTAAAACTAAACCCTTAGAAATTCTTTTAATTAAAGTTTCAACCATTGCCACATTAATTACAGCTAAATCAGAAATATTTTTATTATCAGAATATATTTTTTGAATTGGTATTCCTGTAATTGATAATGATTTAAAAGTCTGATTAAAAAGCTCTATTCTATTTGTCAATACTAATGTATTAGTTCCTCTTTCATATGCTCTTTTTACAATTTCAGAAAACATTACAGTTTTACCAGCTCCTGTTGGAGCGGTTAAAATTTGCCGTTTAAATTTTTTAAATCCAATACTACAATTGTCAACACCTTCTATTTGATATGGTCTTAATATAATCATGCGTATATCATTTTAGTTTTATTAACTTTATACTTAACAATAGCAGCCCATAAAGAACCTTTGATCATATTTCTGCTAAAAGCAGCATCGTTTAAGCAATCATAATAAATACCAGTTTCTGTATTCAGTATTATTTTTGATAGATAATTATTAGAACCACTTAATTTAAGTCGTTGTATATTTTTAGTTTTTTCACTTATTTTTTTACCATACATTCCATTTCTAACACCTTTATTGGCAATAGATATTTTTTTCTTAGTTTGTTCGCTCATTTTTCCAGATTTATCTTTAAACCCAACTAATGTTAAATTTAATCCTTCCTTAATACACTTAAAATGTATTTGATATTTATGTTCAAAGTAATTAAGCATGTCAATATTACATTCTATAATGACTTCTATTTTATGATTATCATACCCGTATTTCATAAAACTATTATAAAGTTTTGGCTGCTTTTTGCATAACAAACTTCGATAATGATTTAATCTCTTTCTTAAATTACATGTCTGACCAACATAAATTCTTCCGCTTGGGGATGTTATTTTATAAATACAACTGATATCTAAATTCATATTAAACAAATAAACCCTATTAATCCTTTCACGTCTTCGAACTCGTTACTCAGATTAATAGGGTTATTAATTTTTTATTCATAGTAACTTAAATTCGAAGACTGTTACTTTATTATTTTATAATGCAATATAGTAATTATTTTTTGGTAAATTAATACTATTAAAATTTAGTAATAATTGGAATTCCTAAATCATTTGCCCATTCAATTTCAATTTTCATTCCTTCAGATATTATACCACCATAAAGCCAAAGTTGATCAATAATTCCACTTTTAAATATAGCCTCATTATGACTAAAACCTATCAATCTTTCTTTTTGATTATTATCATTTAAACTTTCAATTGTTGCTATATATGGAATGAATGGTATAACTTTGTTTTTTAAACTTAAGTATCTATAAATATTTTTTATTGATTTTAAATTTTCATTAACATCACCTGATATTGGATGAGCTATATATATTATTTGTTTTTTCATATTAAAAAAGTGTTAAAGTAGATTCTTTCTCTAAAACACATTCAGCATGATTTTTTGCATTAATCTTAAAGTAGCTTTCTTTTAATTCTATTGATACGCTTTTACGATTCATTTTAATAGCCTGGAATCCTTCGCTGCCAATACCACCAAAGAAGCTACCTACCGTTTCATTCTCATTAGAGTATAAATGAATACACCTTTCAATAGTATCTAATTGTAGCGGGCATATATGCTTCTCGTCATTACCATCACGACCAGATCTATATTGCAAAGTTCTTGAGTAATCAATATCATACCAAACAGGACTTGCATATTTTTGCCATAAATCAACTGGTAAATAATTTGGTTTTTGAGCATTTAAATCTTGATGCTGAATAGGCACTTGATTATCTCCTTCATTTCTAAAAAATAAAACATAATCAGGTATTCCAACTCTTGACATTGCGCTATCTTTTTTAATCGTTTTATGAAGTAAACCTAATGCTTTAGTTCTTTGC
Source organism: Pseudopedobacter sp. (assembly GCA_014378285.1). Taxonomy (GTDB): domain Bacteria; phylum Bacteroidota; class Bacteroidia; order Sphingobacteriales; family Sphingobacteriaceae; genus Pseudopedobacter. The sequence continues at coordinate 5,626 of JACMNZ010000309.1, read as the reverse complement.
ATTTCTGTTACTGGATTTTTCCAAATAGTTACCTTTGAATGATAAATAAAACCTAAATCAGTAAACCACTCTATTAACATTCCGCTAAAATCTCTTAATCCAATATATCCTTCTTTACCTTTTTGTATAGGCAAATCCATGCAATGAATAGCGCAAATACGACCGTTTTTAAGAGTTCTTTTAATTTCTGGAACTAAGTATTTAAAATGAGCCTCAAACTGCTTGTAGTTAGTTACATTGCCCATATCTTCTGGCTTATCAGAATATACATATAGTTCAGCAAATGGTGGAGAAAAAACCACTAAATCTAAATTATTATCTGGAATGTTTTTAGCCATTTCAACACAATCTCCATTCATTAACCAATATTTATCAGTTTTTATTTCTTTATTTTTTACAATTACTTTAGTTTTATTTTTCTTATAATTAGTTAATGCAGAATATTTACTCATTTCTGCGATTCTTTCAAAATGCTGTTTTTGCTTTTCTAAAATTGAATGTCTAACATTTGTCTGGCTTTCTGGAATAAGCAAATGAACCTTTACCTTAAACTCTTGACCAAATCTAAAAGATCTTCTTACTGCCTGATAAAAAGCTTCAAACTTAAAATCATAAGAAGTAAATACCATATTATGGCAATTCTGATAATTCATACCAAATGAAGCTATCGATGTTTTAGTAATAAGATTTTGAAATTCATTTTTAGCAAAACCATTTAGATGTTTAGCTTTATATTCTGGACTATCAGAACCTTGAACATTTACACTATTATTAATTTCTTTAGATAATAATGCAGCCTCATCATTTTTTAAAGTCCAAATTAACCATTGTTCATTTGATCCATTAACTAATTCTTTTGTTTTATCAATTCTGGACTGAAAAGAACGCTTTAAATCCTTATGTAAATCTGTTGCAGATATCGCAATGTCTCCAAATAAAGATTGAGTTTCATTTTCAACTTTAATAATATGCTCTATATATTCAATTTCTGGAAGTGAATAACCTTCACCACAAAAACCTAATGTTTCAGGATTATCAATAGCAATAGACCACTGAGCTACATATTGCCAAAAGTCATCCTGAGCGTGTTTCCTTAAACGCCATTTTGATGTTTCTCCGCCATCATGAACAAAGTACATAGCTAACATTTCTAAATAGCTCATACCCCCTAAAAATTCACTGTGTTGACCTAGTTCCATGTGATCATTTGGGCTTGGTGTAGCTGTACAACAAAGTTTATAAGGTGTGTTTTTAAATGTATCAATTATCAAAGCAGACATTTTACCATCACGACCTTTTAATATAGAGCTTTCGTCTAATGCAACTCCTGAATAAATAGAAGTATCAATATTTTTTAATTGCTCATAATTATTAATATCAAAAACATCTAATTCAATACCAAATTTAATAGCCTCGCCTTTAGTTTGTTCTACAATTGCCAAAGGAGCTAAAATTAAAACTTTCTTTTTAGTCTTTATAGACACTTGTTTTGCCCATTCTAATTGACAGAAAGTCTTTCCTAATCCACAATCAAAGAAAAAAGCAAATCTACCCTTAGATAAAGCCGTTTTAACTCCAAACTTCTGAAAGTCCTTTAATAATGGATTTAGTTTCGATTCTGATAATTCAAAACCACTTTTAATAAATGTTTTCTTTTTAGTCTCTAAAAACTTCTCGTATTCATTCATAATATTTAATTAAAAAGCCTCGATCAACACTCGACCGCCATCGAATGCCAAAAGAGGCTGTTAAGTTTTTAATTAGATAATGGCGGTTATCTGTTTTCTTTTAATCCAGGTGTCAACATCTTTCGGTCTATTGCCAAAAGTTTTGCCATCTGAATCTTCCCAAAGATAATTAGTATTTGATTTATTTGGCAAACGTAACAAAGTTATTACAATGATATAATCTGATAGTATTTGCAACCGGTATGATTTTGTTGGAGTTAGGGTCATATTAAATAAACTTTATACTTAAACCTTTCAGAAATAATATCTATCTCTAAAGTTCTTGGCTTAATTTTAAGAAAATTGCAAGCTTCTTTTAAAGATGTAAATTCATAGCCATTAAGCGCAAATCTTTTACCTTTTAAAGCACTTGTTTTTAAAGTTCCTTTTCTTATTTTACGCTTTATGACTTGTCGATTTAATCCAGTTTCTTGAATCAATAGTTTTATTTCTGGCTCATTTTCTAATTTCTTAGTAAACGATTTTGATCTAAAGAAAAACTTTTGATTTTCATCGAATATATGACAAGTATTATTTTTTTCAATTTCCATTATTTCACGCTCGCAAATCATTCGCATACTTGAATCAATAGGAAACATCATCATAAATTTAGCTAAGTCAGCTTGTATGAGTTTGGTTTTCATTATCTAATGTATTAATGTCTATTGCTAAGCCTCTATTGATTAATCCATACACATCAAAATGATATTTAAAAAGTGTATTCAAATAATTTATTCCAAGGTTAAAAGACATTTTATCTAAAGTATAATCTGATATAATCTTTCTCTCTCCATTTACTTCAATTTCTTTTGTAAGGTCTGATAGTGGGCGTAGGATTGGTTTATAAAAGTTATCATCTTCTAAACTTTCATGCCAATTTGAACATGATACTTTAAATACTTTATCAGTGTAAACACAAAGCAATTCACCTACAAATCCATTTCTAGTCATTTGTAGTTTATAAGGCAAATATCCAACTATTTCTTTTAATTCTAATTTTTCCATAATAATCTTTATCTATCTAAGCATCCTAATACAAACCGCAGCAACTTGAGCGACCTCAGTTCTATAATCTTTATCGTCGTTAATATCCTTAGCAACCTCTCCAAACTCCTCAGCTAGTATTGATAATTGACTTGTAGGAATACGCGGAAATAATGGATGCTTTGTTCTGGCATGAGCTAACTCATGCAAGATGCGCTCAATAGCCTGCGCATCTTGTTGGTCTATTTCTATTGTTATTTTAGCCATGGTTAAAAAGCAGGTTCGTTATCAACAAAAGACACACTTGTAATAACTTCAAACTTCCATATTTGCAGCGAATTAAACCATTGATAAATACCTTCCTTATTAGTCCATTTTCGACCGTTTAAATTAATGTGAAATAATACTTCAGTTCCGATAACTAAATCATCCATCTTATCGCATAAATCCCTTGTCCCTTGCAATGCAATCTCTTGCGGATATTGACTATCAGCATCTAGAATTATAACGATTTCACGCTTCTTAAACTTCTTTTCGCCAACTTCAATTGTATTACCTAAGTTGATCACTTTACCTTGTATTTTAATTGCTTCCATTTTTATAAATTGTTTATGTAATTTCTAATTTGTTCAACTCTTTGATATACCGATTCAATCAAAACTTGGTCACGATCTACAAAGAACCTTTTGATTCTTAATTCGTCAGATAGATTTGAATAAGTCATGTATGATTTAACTTCTTCATATAATTCTAAAGGAGTTTCTTCTAGTCCTAAATCCTTAGCTTTATAATAAGATTCTTTATCAATTATAGATTCTGGAGCGTCCATAAGTGTATAAATCAAACCACCTTGAGGCTTATCCCATAAATCACAATAACCCTGTAATTGCCAACCATAGCCATCAACAGGTATTTCTGTATCAAATAAAGGAAATGTTTTTTGTGACCATGAGTTTTTAATATCTTCAATAGAATCTTTTAACTCAATATCACATTCTCCAGTAAAATATTCATTTGATTTCCATTGAATGTTTTTTTCAACCATCCCCCATTCATAAAATCTAGATGCAAATTCAATGGATTCATTTTCACATGAATTACCTTTATCTGTATATTTAGACTTGAATTCGTAACGTCTATTATAAAACTCTGGCTGTTCCTTTATCCATGAGTGAACGTAGTTTAAACATGTTTTAGAAAATTGATCAGATTTGTTTTTAGGGTTAGTCATTATTTGACCAATAGCGGAGCAACGTATTTTAAATTTATTTTTTAATTGCATCGATAAGTAATTTTTCAGTATCTGTTGATAATGTGTAAGATATTTTAATCTTTTCGATAGTAGTGTTACCAGCTTTTAATGCTGTTATTGCATCATTCCATTTTATATGCTTACTATTTAATTCTGGCATTTTAAACGATTCCTTTCTCACTCTTAAAGCATCAACCTGTTCTCCAAATGCTTTTATTTTAGCAACGTAAAGAATTATTTTTTTACCAGCCCAGTCTTCAATATATGGACTACCAACAGAAGATGCTATTGATTTAGCATTTGTACTGTTTACAATCATAGGTTTTTGATCTTTAAGATAAACAACCATGGCTTCCTCTTTTTTATCTCCATTTTGAACTAACTCTTTAATAGCCTTTTCAATAACTACTGTTAATTCAACAGGATCGCATCCAGTCATTAACTCATAAGATCCAATATAATTAGGATTTCTTAATTTTTTAAAATGTGTCTTTTCCATAATAAAGTTTCTCTTTTTTTGTTTATACTAATTTACAAAAATGCTTTTAACTTGATTGTAACAATGAAGATACATAAGCAAATAGTATCATTACTGCAAACGCAAGAAAAGCATAAAATGCCATGCGATAAGTATCTCTAAGTTGTTTCTGACTTTTACCTTGAAAGTCATCTTCATCATCTTCGTTGAAGTGCATCATAATTTTAAACATTAAATAAGGTCCATAATAAAACAATTACTGTAATGATGACTAAACAGACGTTGATCTGTTCTTTGTCGCTTAGCGGGTCCGACACGTTGCGTAGTTCAACTTTTTGTATAGAGTTCAAATGCCATAATGACTTTTTATTCCTTAAAGCAGTTATTTCGCTTTTATCGGTCGGGCTGTAATTCAAAACAATTGATTTTAATTTAGGATTCATTTGTGATGAATATCCATATTGATTTGGCTTAGACATTTGATACCTCCTTATTTACTAATGCTTCTGAAATTGCTTGCTTAGCTCTAATAACAGCGGATATATTTCCTAGTCCATTTTCTTCCAATCTATCTACGCATCTTATTAGGCTTTCTAATAATTTTGGAGATGATTTGATTAGTTGAGCGTTGGATAATTGTTCAGTATTTGACCAAATAGTGCCAATACATTTTTCATCTACTTCTAAAAATAAAGAATCATTGTATTCTAATGTTATAAATTTCCACTCTCCTTTTGTTCCTTTAAATTCTTTCATCCTTCTTTAATTTTTAAAAGTTCGTTATAAATTTCCCTTTGTGTTTCGTCTCGTTGTTCTGCAGAAATATGGTATTCTGAACCGCACCATAATTCCTTTTCAATAAGAGAAGCAATACTTTCAATTCCGTTATCGTCAATTTGAGATAGCCACCTTTCTAATTTATTACTCATGATCGTTCCCTTCGTTTTCAGCTTCATAAGCCTGCTCTTCGTAATGGTCAACCTTGAATTGATCAGCCTCTAATTCATTAAGTAATAAATCGTATTTTTCGTAAGCAATCTCTAGGTCTTGTTCTGTAAGATCAAAATTAAATGCAATCTTTTTGAGATTTAGCAAAAATTCAATTTCATTAGATTCTCCATCATAAAAATAAACAGAGCATATCTTTCTATTATCATCAAAGTAAATAGAAGCTTCACCAATATC
>JACMNZ010000308.1 GCA_014378285.1 Pseudopedobacter sp. | reverse complement strand
TTTTTTAAAGGATTATCTCTCATGTTTTGTTCTACCACGATGGTGTATTTTCCATTAGAAGGGAATTTATAGTTTTCCTTATATATCAATTGATAACTGTAAAGGTTTCCAGAACCATTCCCCAACCACTCGCCATCTTGCAATGCCAGTTGAAATTCTTGGCGCAAAGGTTCGTCTTTTAGTTTTGGTCCTAATAAATGAAACCTTAGCCATACATTAGCATATTTATAATCTGCTGTATGCCTAAAGTTTACGTAAATGTTATACCTTTTTGTGCTGTCGGTAATATTTAAAGAAGCTTTTATTGGTTTTATATAAGTCCAGTTTTCATTTGGTATATGGTCAAAAGTGTCCACCAAAACGTTGTTATCACAGGCTTGTAAGCCGATAATTACCCAGATCAAAAAAATAAAATTCCTTAAAATTTTCATTAATCTTGACTCGGTTTTTCGTTATTGTTGTTACTTCTCCTTTTCTTGTTCCGGTTTTTATTAAGCAGTGGTTTTTCTCCAGTAGGGTTTTGATTTGGATTATTTGGTGCGGCCGGTTTTGGATTATTAGGTTTATTAACGTTGGGATTGGTATTCTCTTCTTTTGCTAACTGGTTAGGGTTTTTATCTACTCTATTTCTAGATTTATTTCTATTATTGTTTTTACTCTTTTTACTTTTCTCATCTAAACGGGTTAGGCTATCCTGACCAACAACATTTTCATAATCAAAAGATTTTTCTGCTGATTTTAACTCCTCCATAATTAAAGCTAAATCCCTTAAATCTTCAGGTTTTTCGCCTCTCTTATTCATTTCTTGAACTTCTTTAACCCTACTTACTTCTATTGGAATCCAAGTATTGTCTTCCCCGAAATAAGTGTACCACATAATTTGTTTAAAAATGTCGGTTTTTTGAAGCCTAGCCTCTCCCTTTTCTGTTTTTAATCTATCTGCATTATCTGGGATGGTCTTTAAAGCATCCATATAAGTGTCTAACTCGTAGTTTAAACAACACTTCAGCTTTCCGCATTGCCCGGCTAACTTTAAAGTATTTAAAGAAAGATTTTGATAACGAGCAGCAGAGGTTGAAACAGTTTTAAAATCTGTTAACCAAGTGCTACAACATAATTCTCGGCCGCAAGAGCCAATTCCGCCTAATCTGCTGGCTTCTTGGCGCATTCCAATTTGGCGCATTTCGATACGAACTCTAAATGCTTCGGCTAACTTTTTAATGAGTTCCCTAAAATCTACTCGTCCTTCTGCTGTATAATAAAAAGTAGCTTTAGAACGGTCTCCTTGATATTCTACATCGCTTAACTTCATGGCTAAACCTAGTTCTAAAGCAATTGTCCTAGATTTGTGCATTGTTTCGGATTCACGCTCTTTAGCATTTTTCCATTTATCAACATCTTGTGGAGTTGCTTTACGATAAATCTTTAAAGGAGCTTTATCTTCTGTAACTTTTTTACGGTTCATTTGCATACGCACCAACTCGCCCGTAAGGGTAACATGACCAATATCATACCCTCCTGTAGTGGTTTCTAATGCAACTAATTCTCCTGCTTCTAGATAAATATTTTCTTCGTTTCTGTAAAAATCTTTTCTAGCGCCTTTAAATCTTATTTCTACGTAAGGAAAAGGCTTATAATTTATTGGCAAATCCATATCAGATAACCAATCATAAACATCTAATTTGCTGCAACCGCCGTCTGTTAAACAAGAACCGTTACTTTTGCAACCTGCAGGCGCACATCCGCCTGATGAACAACTTCCACATCCCATAATTTATAATAATATATTAGAGTCCGCTTTGTGGCGGAACGTATTAAACTTTAAAATTTTGACCAATACCAAAGATACGTCTAAAAATAATATTTTAGGGTTGGCGTTTCTTTCGACATGATATATGGCTTTTTCTAATTCCTCT
>JACMNZ010000307.1 GCA_014378285.1 Pseudopedobacter sp. | reverse complement strand
TTAAAACCTAAAGCCAAAATCAAAAGAAAGACGCCGGCCTTCTTTAGAAAAACCATATCCCGCTGTTACTAATAATTTTTTGTAGAGATTTAAATAGATTCCTGGACCATAACCCTGGTGCCACTGTTTACTTTCAACAAAATTGTTATTCACTTTTGCTATATCATAGAAACCATAAACTCCAAAATCTCCAGTAAAAATGTAGTTTCTAAAAGAAGTTACAGGAAACCTTAACTCTGTGTTTGCAAAGTAGGCGCTTCTGCCAGAAAATCTTTGATTCCTAAATCCTCTCAAATTATCTCTATTGCCAATAGTATTTGCCTGATAAAACTTATAATCACCAATGTTGGTCATAGCACCCAATCTTAAGCCAATAGTAACTGGGAAAGTGCCATTTGGCGTTGCGTAAAAAGAGCCAATGGTACTTAAATGTAAATATTTATCACGTTCTCCATCAATCTCTGCGTAATATTCTGCCTTATTCTCCCACTTAAACCCTGTTTTTGGCATCTTATCATCATCCACAAAATTAAAATTGAAGAAAGATTTTAAACTTAGGAATTTAGCTGGATTTGAATAATCAAAGTTTTGTGTAGCTAAGAAATTATCATAGGGGATAATTTTATAATAATCAAAGCCAGGCCCTATACCAAACCTAATCTGATTTGATAAACGACGTTGGAAATAAGTGGAAAAATTTAGTATTTCTGATTTTATTCTGTAAAATTCTATGTTATCATTGATGTTTTTTGTGCCGTTCCCTAGGCCATAAAAATTTGTGTCAAAAGTTGGTCCTGCATAATTTCCTTCAACAACTAAGTCATATTTATGGGCAAATAAACTGTAAAAAGTTGCATCATATTTACCATATAATCCCTTAGTTTTTAATGAATGTAATATTGATATCTTTTGTTCATAACTGTAAGGCTCTTTTCTAAATCCATAATGCTTCACGGTATAAACCAATCCTAATAAGATACCATCTTTACCGTTTCTAATATCAGCATTTAAAAAAGGTGATTTTTTGTCGTAATTGAAATTATCTGGCAAATATTTATTTACCCATTCTTTATCAGATTTTCTAACTTCGGTATTACCTGTTGTTTTAAAAGTGTTTTTAATATTATCAAAGATGATTGTTTTACCATTTTCGGCTTCATCTGCCAAATAATCTTTTTTATCGCCGCCTACAACCCTAATTTTAATAGGATTATCAGATTTTCCTTTTACAATCAAGCTATCATTATCACCCAAAAGGTAAAAATTAAGCTCATGGGTATCCTGATTATTAAAAGTCCGGTTATAAATTCTCCTGTCAATTTTTCCGTCCTTTTTAGTTTTGTACATCATCACTTGTGTACTATCTTTTTCACGGTTAATAGATAAATACTCATGTTTATCTGAACCAGAAACGGTTACTTCTTTTGCTAGTGTTTTATAATAACTTTTTGCAACCTCAAGCAATTGATCTCTTCTGGAGATTAACTTGCCAACAATTTCTTCTCCGCTTAAGGCATAAGCCTCTTTTGGTATTTTTTTTACTGAGTTCTCAATCACCTTATCGGTTAGTTGCTTTTGCATTTTTTGCGCAATGGCAACCCAATCATCATAAGACAACTCATTCAATAATCTCCTGTCTAAGTTTCTGGCAGCAATAGATAAGGCTGCGGGGTTCTCAATTTTATAACCAAAATTTTGCACATCTGGAAGAGCCTTACTTGCTATTTTGGGCAATAAACCATCAAACTTTGTAAACACTTGATCTCTATCTCTTGGTATGGCTTTATAAACAGAACCTTTACCTTTATTTTCAAACTCAGCCCATCTCCATTGATCTTCATGACGGTCCCAATCTCCAATTAACATATCAAATAACCTGGCTGTTAAGAAACTTTTTTGATCTACACTGTTATCATTATCTTCTTTTAGTTTCTCATACATTTTTTCTGTACTTACCGCGTTTTTAGTATATCCAAACTCTTTAAATGCAGATAAATCTTCATCAGGTCTAATTTCAATAATACCAATTCTTCCACCAATTTGTTGCAAATACGGACCTAATAACCTTGAGTAAGGTACATAAACCAACTCTGGGTTGGTATGGAACACACCAATTGCCTTAGCCATCCCCGGGATTGCCAAAGCACCAAAAGGATGAGCTGATGAAATTTGATCTTGAACGATATCATCTGCAAAAGTGGGCCTAAAACCTTCTGGCAATAATGCAGACGGATCTTTATCAATAGTCCTAAATTGATATTGGATTTTATTTTTACCTTCTAATCTTAAAGAAGTAGTTTGTTTGCCGCCACCTAGCTGTAATGGTTTTAATCCCCCGGCGTATTTTGTTAAATCTAGATAAGGAATGGTAACCGGAGTAGACCAAACCGTTCTGTAATGTTCGCCAAATATTTTTTGTTTAAATTTTGAAGCTTTATAACGCTCGCCTACGGCAACATATTTAGTACTATCAATATAATTTTCTTTACTTTCTGCAAGGGTTTCCTTTTTACCTGCTGGCAAAGAATATAAAGGCGAACGGTAAATTAGTTTTCCGGTACTTCCATCTTTAATAGGTTCCCAAAACTCTACCCAACACTGCCCGTTGCTATAATAATTTAACCTTGCAAAACCTTTTGTTCCATGTCCAAACAAGGCATCATTCCCTTTAAACAAAGCACTATTTTTGCTGCCCGCCCCACTAATTACCTGATGGATATCCTTATAGGGTGTTAACTGCAAGGCATGTTCATGACCAGATGCTATTACCAAGTTTTTTTCGTCATTAAAAGCAGCCAGTAATCTGTTCCTTAAATCTTGATAGTGTTTGTTAGAAATATCTTCCCGAGATAAACCGTATTGCCTTAACAAAGGATACAAAGAGCCTAAACCCGGCAGCGGAATGTAAAGATTGTCCCTAACCAGAGTAAGAGGAAACACGTAATCTAAAGCCGTAAAATATCCTCCATGTTTACCATTAGAAAATAGGGGATGATGTTGTGTAAAAACAATATTTTTACCTCTATTTCTAATTAAAATATCTTTTATTTGCGCAATTAATTGATCTTCGTTTTCTACAGAGCAACCCTGGTCATAACGGTTAGAGCGTAGGTATGGCGTTAACCACCATTCGCTATCTATTGCTATAATTACCAAATTGTTGTTCATCTGAATTTCTACCGGACCGGCACACCCATTGGTAGGTAAAAACACATCTGCACTATCTAAATAGTTTTCTACAAAATCTTCCTCTCTTTTTAGTGCTTCTAAACCACCGGGACGGCTCTTATTCCAATCGTGATTACCCGGAATAAAGATTTTTTTACCTTTAAAATCCTTCACTATTTTCATTTGTTCTGTAATGTATTTTTCTTTTAGTTCACGATCAAAAGCATCTGGCTTTGGCATCCCATGTTCGTAAATATTATCACCCATAAAAATGACAGCATCTTTTGGGCTAGAGGTTACTTTAATAATTGTATCAGATTTATTGGTAGAAAAAACGGTATCTGTCTGATACATCTGAGATTGCAATAATTTTAAAGTAGGCTCTTGCTTATTAACATCGGGTTTACCGACATCGCCAATTAAAAAAACGGTATAATTTAAAGAAAGCGAATCTGGGTTATTCGCTTTTTCCCAATCCCTTTCGCTTTTAGCATAAAAAGGTTTGTAGGTGGTACAAGAACAATAAAAAAGACCAATTGCAGACAGTCCTATTAGTTTGGTAAATTTATTTTGCATTTATTTTTTTTATTTTAATGATATTACCAGAATTTCTATGCCCTTCGTTTGATATATATAGTTCTCCCTTACTGTTAAAAGCCATTCCCTCTGGTTGGCTAAATGTACTGCCATGAAATGGAATTATCTGTTTTATGCTATCAGCAGATGCCATTACAACTATGATATTATTGATGGAAGAAAGTACATATAAATCTTTAGTGCCGGGCTTAAAAGAGATTGCGGTAGGTTTAATAACTTCGTTTTGGTTTTCGTTTCCAACTGCTCTCAAAAATCGTTTTGAAATTTCTGTGAGTTTATCTCCTTTAAAATGATCTTCTATCTTTTTAAATCTAATTTGATAAGCAGGTATGGTATTTAAAATTTTATTATTTAAAGAGAAAGCATAAATATCTTTTTGCTTGCTTTTTTTATCTTCTTTATTCAGGTTTTTTTCTTTGATTGATAATAATAAGCTATTAGATCCCTCGTCATAAGTGATACCTTCGATATTGTTTTTACTATTTAAGGGTGTTTTAAATTTGGTAACAGATGGTTTAGTATCATAATTTGAAATTTCATAAATAATACCTTTACTTTCAATCACATATAAATTGTCTTTTACCTTAACGATATCCTCATAATCGCCATTTTGGGCAAATTTAAATGTTTTAATAATACGTTTTTTAGGAATATTATAGTAATACACTATACCATGCTCATCTTCAATGGCGGCAATTACACTATCAGAGATAAAAGTAATTCCAGAGATTTCTTTTAACTCTTTAGGCATTTTAATAACCTCGTAATCATTAATGTTAATTTCTCCCTTTTCTTGTTCATCATTAAATATTTTTGAGGGATTGATACAGGCTGTCAAAAAGAAAAAACAAACCATAAAGAAAAATTTATACATTTTTGGTTTAAATTTTGTGAATCGATAATTTGAACAAGTATTTAATCAAAACTTATACCATCCTTAAATTTTATTAAAATTGATTTATTAAAATAATATTATGAGCCTAAATCATACAGAAAAAGAAATTTCCCAATATATTTTTAAGCTATTTAAAGAAGAATTAAAGCCGGATTTTGTTTATCATAATTTTGCACATTCCCAAAAAACTGTAGACACTGTTAAAAAATTATCGGAAGAGTATAATTTAACTGATGATGATAAAGAAAATTTAGTTTTTGCAGCTTGGTTTCACGATACTGGATATATTAAAGACCCTAAAAACCATGAAGAAGAAAGCATAAAAATAGCCAAGAAATATTTAGGAAGTGATTTCCCTAAAGAAAGGATGGATAAAATTGCCAATCTAATTATCAGTACAAAGGTTGGAAACCCACAACAAACAATAAACGAAGAAATTATTCATGATGCAGATTATGTGAACATGGGTAAGAAAAAATTTAAAGAAAGAGCAGAACTTTTAAGGTGCGAATGGGAGAAAATAAATTTCAAAACCTATACAGATTTAGAATGGGCAGAATCTCAACTAAACTTTTTAATTGAAAAAAGATTTAAAACGTCTGCGGCCCTTAACGAGTATGGTAGCACAAGAGAAAGAAATATTAAAAAGCAAAGAGACCTAGTAGAAAAAATAAAAAATGACCAGTATAAACTACAATTAAAGGAAAAAAGCACTAACGCTAAACTTGATAAAGAGGGTAGAGGGATTGAAACCCTATACCGTTCCGTTTATAGCTACCATATGGAATTAAGTTCTATGGCAGATAGCAAAGCAAATATTATGATCAGTATCAATACCATTGTGGTTTCGGTAATTATCACTTTATTTGGTTCTGGTTTTACTTTTGGTGACTCTGAAGGTTTTAGGCATGTGCGCTACGTTATCCCAATGCTATTATTGGTTGTTTCTAGCTTAATTTCTGTAACATTTGCTATCTTATCTGCCAAACCTAATATAAACAACAAACAAAAATTTGAGTTAGAGAATAAAAATAGCAGCGTGTTATTTTTTGGTAATTTTGCGCAATTAAAACTTGATGAGTTTGTTTCGCATATCAAAGAGTTAAAACAAGAAAAAAATGAACTTTATGACAGCATGACGGTAGATATCTATCATTTAGGAGGTGTATTGATTAAAAAATACAAACTCTTAACTTGGTCTTATAATATTTTTATGGTTGGCTTAATATTATGTGCAGTAGGGTTTTTAGGGATTACCATTTATTCTTACTAATGATTTAGGATTGGTTTAATGATTCTTTTCATTTTGGGCATTAGGGCGGATGCCGATTTGCTAAATACATCCCTTTGGGATAATCTCTAAAGCACCGTCATAGCCACAACAGGAGAAGACATCTCACATACATTTGCCATTTAAAATTTCACAATTGAGTGGAAACCTTTTTTCGCTCAGGATGACATTCCTTCAACTCCGTTCATCCAGATCATTTTATGTTGATATATTTAAAATAAATTATTCCTTTTAATATCCCTCATAATAATGAGACTGCTCAATCCCTTTAAAAATAATTTCACGGTTATTTATATCATCGGTTAAGTTGGTAAAAAGTAATGTCCTAATCTTTTATCGGGCTTCTTTCCATTGCTTGTAAATAATGTATTTTATCTACAAACTGCCAGTTTATTAATTTTTTAAGTTCGGTTTTTAAAATCATGTCTAACCAAATTCGCATTGTTCTAGTCAAATTTTCTAGCTTTCCCAATGGTTAATATCAACTGAACAATAGATTTATAAATATCTGAAGAACCTTTTTTTGCTTCTGCCCACAACAACGATTCTTGCTCAAATAATTGTACTTGGCTTTGGGGCATACATATGCTAAAATCTACATTACCAATTATTTTAGAACAATCGTAAATCTAAAAATAGTCATGTGCTATTTTGTTCTTAAGTTCTTCTTCTCTTATATTTTGATACTTCATTTATGGTTTGAAGATATGGTATTTTGTCTTATTTTTCGATTGATTTAACATGAAAGTTAAGGTTCTTCCTTTAAAACATATTTATATGTTTTAAAGGAAGAATTTGCTATTTTCTTAAACAGAAAAAGTTAACAAGAAAAAGAAAAGAACATTAAAATAAAACTTAAGCCAGCGGGATATAAGAATAGTAAGTAACCCCAAAATGTTCGTACTTATCCTTGCCACGTTTTAAGGTTTCCCAATTAAACCAATTCTTTACGGCTTTTTTGTTTCTCAATTTTTCTAGATAGCTATCCGTAAGCAGAATGTAGCAAGCTAAATTAATGCTGTTTTTTAATAGTTTATGAACCAAAATAACATCTTCACCCAATAATTTTACCTTTCCATTGATCTTAGCAATATTAATGTAAGCATGGTGTATGATGATTTTAACACCCAGTTGATCTTTAGATAAATACTTCTCATGGTTTTCTGGGTCGCTTTCTTTAAACGTTGCTATAACCTCATTAAAGGTTTCAAAAATCAATTTAGATTGTTGCGCAACCTTATTAACGGCTGGCAACCTTCCTTTTCTATAAAAAAAAATGGCGTCTCCCTCAATTTCAGCAATATTCATTGTTAAAATATTTGCACCTGCCATTTTATTTAGCATCACGGTAATAACCTTATTTGCAAATATAGGTTCGGTAGAAGTCATAAACTTAGTGAAATCAGTAAGGTCTGGGATAAAGAAGAAGACTGGAACGGTAGATTTATTATCCATTAAATTGAGCGTTTATGATATATTTTTTAGCTAATTTATTTTAGACTTTTATAAAAGGAAATTGTTTTTACTTAAGTTTTCTGTCTTCATGCTTAAGCCTTTTGCATCTAGCCTAATTAAAGCTTTTCATGGCTTTATCCATCTCCCTTTTTACGTCGCGTTCTTTTAAGGTATCTCTCTTATCAAAAGATTTTTTTCCTTGCGCTAAGGCAATTTCCATCTTGGCAAAGCCTCTATCGTTAATAAAAATTTTTAGCGGTACAATGGTTAATCCTTTATCCTGGCTTTTAACTAAAAGTTTTTTTAGTTCTTTTTTGGTGACTAAAAGTTTTCTATCTCTTTTAGCCTCGTGATTGTAAAAAGAACCATGAGAATATTCAGAAACATGGAGATTTCTTACGTAAAGCTCTTCATTTATGAAGGTGCAAAACGCATCGCTAATAGTTGCTTTACCTTCTCTTATAGATTTTATCTCTGTCCCAAGTAACTTAATACCAGCAACAAATGTTTCTAAAAAATGATATTCAAAACTTGCCTTCTTATTCCTTATGTTAATATCAGATGCCATTTGTGATTTTTATTGCTGCAAAGATAAAATTATATTTTAGCCAAAAATGATGTTGAATTTTATATGCAAATAGTAAACCGTAATTTATGGATTTTGGTTTGGTCATGATTTAAGAGTATAGCCATTTCAACACAATCTTGCTTTCCCTCATTGGCGGGAAACGCCTAGTAACTTTTTTCTTGAAAAAAATTAAAAAAAAATTTAAGGCATCAGAATATTTGTTTGGTTAGCCTCTATAAATTTTTTAACTGCCATCCAAAGTCATTCGAAAGTTAGTGCTCAAAGAAAGTTTTTGCAATATTTGTTGGAGGGCTGATACCTGTAGTTTATGAAAGTTTTCTACAGAAAATTTATTGGACTTCCCTTCCAAATCTTCTGAGGCCAGGCTTGCGAATTTGAATATTGAACTGATATTTTTTGATATTTAGGTTTAATGAAAACTTTTCTCCGATATATTTTAATCGAAAACGTTGTGTCTGGAAAATCAAAAATTTGCAACGAAAAACCTTTCTTCATCTACAACCAAGCCTTTAACGAAGTGGTTTTGCGATGTTTCACAATAAACTTTATTAAATACAAAACAAACAAGATTTCGATAGTTTTAATAGGAAAGCACAAACGAGCAAAAATTAGCGATATAAATTTTGTGATTGTGGGAAATGCTTGTGCGGCAAAAGCACCTAATCCAAAGAGAGATTTATTAAATTATTTTTTTTTTGCATTCATATATTCTCTGCCCTCGGTTTAATTAATTTCATCTTAAAAGAAGAAATTAATACTACTTTATCAGATGCAAAATCTCTCCCAATGGCTGATCAATATCAATTTTAATTCCCGTAATACCGGCAGCCTCCGCAGCTTCTACATCCGTAAATTTATCACCAATAAAATAAGAAGCACTTGCGTCTAAATTATGGTCTTTTATTCCTTTTAATAACATACCGGGTTTTGGTTTTCTGCAATCACAATCTCCAGTAAAATCTGGATGGTGTGGGCAATAATAAAAACCGCTGATGGTAATTCCATTGGTCAAATAATCTGCACTTAAATAATTATGCATTTTTTTTAAGGTTTCCTCGGTATACCAACCTTTTGCTAATCCACCCTGGTTAGTAGCTACTAGTATTAAATAACCACGTTTTTGAAATTCTCTTAAAGCTTCATAATTATGAGTTAAAATCTCAAAATCTTCAAATTGGCAAACATAATTACCTAGTTCCTTATTAATTACACCGTCCCTATCTAAAAAAATCGCCTTTTGCATCTTAATAATTTTATATTTTTTGCCAAGATATAAAATAAATTTTCATCAAATATTAATTGAAACAAAGAAAACGTACTCATTTTAAAAACGGTCTATTTTCAAGAAATTTTGCGTCCATCACAGTAAAAATTGACGTTTTTGCATTAGAATTGTGTCTACAGTATTAAAAAGGATAATTTTAATATGAATTGATTTTTATCAAATTGTTAAAATTAAAAGTTGATTAGGGTTTGTATTTTAATGAATTATTAAATATTGATAACTTTTTTTATTAAAAATTCAAAAAAACCTGTTTACTTCCATATTTATCATAATTTATTTATTTTGCTTTTTCATACCAAACTAAACAATAATTTAATGGATCAACCAATTCTTACACAAGAAGGTTTATACGACTCAAAGTTTGAACACGATGCTTGCGGTACCGGATTTATCACAAACATCAATGGTAAAAAATCTCACAAAATAATTGTAGATGCACTTACCATGCTCGAAAACATGGAGCATAGAGGTGCTTGTGGTTGTGATCCTGATAGTGGTGATGGTGCAGGCATCATGATGCAAATCCCTCATGAATTTTTTCTTGATGAGTGTACCAGCCAAGCCATTGATTTAAAAGAACCAGGGCATTATGGTGTAGGGATGATGTTTATGCCGCAAGATTCTCAAGCAAGAAAAGCGTCTAAAAAAATAATTGAGGCCTGTGCAAATAAACTAAACATTCCAATTTTAGGATACAGAAAAGTACCAGTAAATTCTGAAGTAGTAGGTGAAACTTCTAGATCTGTAGAACCATTTGTTAAACAAGTCTTTGTTGGCAAACCAGCTCACGTTGTAGATAATGATGATTTTGAGCGTAAATTATATGTTTTAAGAAGGTTAATTACTAAAACTATAAAAGAAGAACTTAAAGAAGCTCCAGGCGATTTTTACTTTGCCTCTCTATCTTCTAGAGTGATAGTATATAAGGGTCAGCTAACAACTTATCAGGTTAGGCAATATTATGCAGATTTACGCGACGAGCGTTTTGTATCTGCTTTTGGGATGATCCACTCTCGTTTTTCTACCAATACTTTCCCTTCTTGGAAACTTGCACAACCATTCAGATATATGTCCCACAATGGTGAGATAAATACTTTAACAGGTAATCTTAACTGGTTTTACGCAGGTGTAAGATCTTATGTATCTCCATACTTCACACAAGAAGAAATGGACATGATTTTGCCGGTTATTGATGATAATCAGTCAGATTCTGCCTGTTTGGATAACATTGTGGAGGTATTAATGCACTCTGGCAGATCATTACCACATGTAATGATGATGTTGGTGCCAGAAGCTTGGGACGGTAATGAAGCCATGGATCCAATCAAAAAAGCATTTTATGAATTCCATGCTACTTTAATGGAGCCTTGGGATGGACCAGCTGCTTTAACATTTACTAATGGAAAATTAATTGGTTCTATATTAGATAGAAACGGTTTGCGTCCATTAAGATATGTAATTACTAATGAAGATACTGTTATTGTAGCTTCAGAAGCTGGTGTTTTACCATTGGATGAAAAAACAGTTTTAAGAAAAGGACGTTTACAGCCAGGTAAAATGTTCTTGATTGATACAGAACATGGTAAAATAATTACCGATGATGAAATTAAACACCAAATTGCTAATCGCCAACCTTATGGCACCTGGTTAGAAAATTATAAGATTAGGATGGAAGAGTTACCCGAGCCAAGGGTTTCTTTTACTGCAATGTCTAAAGAATCTGTTTATCGTTATCAAAAAGTTTTTGGCTATAGCCGAGAAGATATCGAAACAATCATAAAGCCGATGGCTTTGGATGGGAAAGAGCCAATTGGTTCTATGGGAACCGATGTTCCTCTCGCTGTTTTGTCAGATCGCCCACAACATATTTCTAGTTATTTTAAGCAGTTTTTTGCACAAGTTACCAATCCTCCAATTGATCCAATTAGAGAACGTTTGGTAATGAGTTTGGCAACATTTATTGGTAATAACGGTAATATTTTAGATGAAGATAAAATGCATTGCCATTGTGTAATGCTAAATCAGCCTATATTAAAAGATAATGAGCTAGAAAAACTAAGAAGTATTGATACTGGTCTATTCCACGCAAAAACTTTACAGACTTATTTTAAGGCGGATGGTTTAGAAGGATCTTTACAAAGAGGTATAGAAAGACTTTGCCGTTATGCAGAGGATGCTGTAAATGATGGATTTGAGGTGTTGATTTTATCTGATAGGGCAATAGATTCTGAACATGCCCCAATCCCTTCTCTATTAGCAGTATCTGCGGTGCATCATTATTTAATTAAAAAGAGTTTACGTGGTGCGGTAGGTTTAGTTGTTGAGGCTGGCGATATTTGGGAAGTTCATCATTTTGCATGTTTATTGGCATTTGGTGCAACAGCTATTAATCCCTATTTGGCCTTAGCTTCTATACATGCACTTAAAGTTGATGATAAACTAGAAACCGATATAGAAGAGGCGAAATTGATTAAAAACTATGTAAAATCTGTTTGCGATGGTTTATTGAAGATTTTCTCTAAAATGGGAATCTCTACTTTACAATCTTATCATGGATCACAAGTTTTTGAGATTTTAGGTATCAACAATCAAGTGGTTGATGAGTATTTCAGCGGAGCAGTAAGCCGTATTGGTGGTTTAGGTTTAGATGAGATTGCTCGCGAAGCATTGTCAAAACACATCAGCGGGTTTAAAGGAGATGCAGAGCATTTACTTTCTGAAGGTGGCATCTATCAGTGGAAACGTAGGGGAGAAGCACATTTGTTTAATCCAACTACCGTTCATTTATTGCAACATTCTACCAAAATGAATGATTATGAGACTTATAAAAAATATGCAAATGCTGTAAATAGCCAAAAAGAAAAAATGTACACCTTACGGGGATTGCTAGATTTTGCAAAACACAGAGAACCAATTCCTATTGATGAGGTAGAACCGACAGAAAATATTATGAAGCGTTTTGCAACGGGAGCCATGTCTTTCGGTTCAATTTCTCACGAAGCACATAGCACTTTAGCTATTGCGATGAATAGGATTGGCGGAAAAAGCAATACTGGAGAAGGTGGTGAGGATGAAATGCGTTTTGAGACAATGGAGAATGGCGACTCTATGCGTTCTGCAATAAAACAAATTGCTTCCGCTAGGTTTGGAGTAACCATTAATTATTTGACAAATGCAGATGAACTACAAATAAAAATGGCGCAGGGTGCAAAACCTGGTGAAGGTGGTCAGCTTCCTGGACATAAAGTAGATGATTGGATAGCG
>JACMNZ010000306.1 GCA_014378285.1 Pseudopedobacter sp. | reverse complement strand
TTAATAGTAAAAATTGGGTAATTAGAAATCTGTCTTATGCTTCTTTGGTGATTATAATTTTGCTTTTTGGCGTTTTTGATGGCGGTCAGTTTATTTATTTTCAATTTTAACGCCAATGATTTTAGAAAAACTGATTTATACTCTTCAGAAAAGAAACTGTTGGTTTTTTATAATCAAGCTGTTGGTTTTTATTCTATTGGTTTTTATTCTGGATTTTTCAATCGGCAATACGCTTCGTTATTTTTATTTTAGGCAAGAAAGCAGCTTACAATATCAAACCACTTATGCTATTGAAAAATCAAAAGAAGATATTTTGATTTTTGGTTCTTCTAGGGCTTGTAACAATTATATGCCAAGTATTTTTGAAGAAGCTTTAGGCCAATCAAGTTATAATGTTGGAAGATATGGTAGCCCGATTTTGTATCATTTGGCGGTTTTAAAAAGTGTTTTAAAACGATACAGACCAAAAATCATTATCCTAGATTTAAACCTCCGTGAGTTTGAAAAAACAGAAGATAGTTATGATATGCTATCATCCCTTTTACCTTATTATAAAAATCATCCAGAAATGCGCTCAATTATTTTAATGAAAGGAAAATATGAAAGACTAAAATTACTTTCTAATATTTATCCCTTTAACTCTGAAATGCTAACAATTGCGGTTGGAAATACAGAAATGAATAAAAGACGACATGATGATCTTAAAGGTTTTATTGCTTTACGCGATAAATGGAAGTTTCCTGTTAAGGATTACAGCTTCTCTCAAAATTATGAGCTGGATAGCAACAAATTACAAGCTTACAAAACATTTATTAGCAATTGTAAAAATGCTAAAATCAAATTATTTGTAGTTTGTTCACCTTATTTATCCAAAAACCGATTTAAGGATTCTTCTATAGAAATTGGCAAACAAATAGCTAAAAAAGAAAACGTTACTTTTTTAGATTACTCCAATTATATCCCTCTTATTGATTCTACTTTATTTCACGATAATCCTCATTTGAATGAGGACGGTGCGAGACTGTTTTCTAATTTAATTACTTCGGAGATTCTCAAAAATCCCGATTTCTAACGGGCGTAAATAAAACATGCTATCAAAAATAGTTAACTAGAGAAGATTTTGCCAAAAGTTATTTTTTTGATAACTGTGTTTTAATATATAAGTTGTTTAATTCGTCAACCTCAAGAAACGAGGGATACCGACCCGTGAATAATGCCTTGTGGCGCATGAATGTAAAGCCCACCAGAACTCCCAGGTAATAAATCGTTATTTATATTACACAAGGGCTAAAGGCACAAAGCTGGAGACTAAAAACCTGTGTTGATGAATATTTATATCAAATGATTGTGTAATTAATTATTAAACTCTATATAATGTAAAAACGATAAGAGGAGATGTCTCTCGCCACAACTATCAAATCAAAACAACCGTGATTAAAAATAAAAAAGCGGTCAACGTGGGATGTTGAAGCCGCTTTTTATCGCATTGTAATTAGAAAATAGGCTGTTTTAGAATGGAAGGTCGTCATCTTCTCCTGCGGTAGCGCTGATGTCTACCGGGCTTGCAATTGCAGGGCTAGATTGTGATTGTGCTGACCCGGCAGATGTTGCGCCAAGTACATTCACTTTCCATAATTGTAAGGTGTTGAAATATTGTTTCTCACCTTGTTTGTTTGTCCATTCTCTTCCTTTTAAATTGAAGAAAACTTCCACTTCGTCTCCAACTTTAACGCCATCCATTAAAGCGGTACGATCTTGTATGGCCTCAAACTTCACAAACTCTGGGTATTGTGGGTTTTCAGCAAATTCTATCACTAACTCTCTTTTTCTGAATGCTTCTGTAACGTTAATTACATCAGATATATAATGAGCTTTTCCTTTAATCTCCATAATAAAATCGTTTGAATCTGTTCCAAAAGTCTAAAAATTATTTGAGTAAATTGCGCACCTATATGGATCAAGTTTTCAACACTGCCGCAAAGGTGATCATCACCTGTAATAAAAGACTATCAATTTACCTAGAGCAAGAGGTAATAGCTTTAGGCTTTAAGCCGATTAGGATTTTCCCAACTGGCGTAGAGTTAAACGTAAGTTTAAACGATTGTATTAGGCTGAACCTCAACCTAAGATGTGCTAGCCAAGTATTATATAAATTGCATGATTTTACCGCAGAAAACCATGATGAATTGCATGAAAAACTAAGCAAATTAGAATGGGAGAAATTGATAGATTTTGGTGGATATTTTTCTGTGACTTCTAATGTGGATAACCCAACAATTACTACGCCTTTGTTTGCAAATTTGCGAGTGAAAGACGCAATTGTTGATAGGATTAAGCAAATTCATAAGATTCGTCCTGATTCTGGATCAGATTATTCTAAAGCGGTTATCCATTTATATTGGAAAGAAAATGCAGCAGAAATTTTTATTGATACTTCTGGTGAGACTTTGGCAAAACACAGCTATCGTAAAATTCCGGGCAAAGCGCCTATGTTAGAAGCTTTGGCTTCAGGAGCTATTTATGCCACCGCTTGGGACAAACAATCTAATTTTGTTAACCCTATGTGCGGTTCGGGAACCCTGGCTATTGAAGCGGCTATGATTGCCACCAATAGAACCCCAGGGTTATTTAGAATGAACTATGGCTTTATGCATATTTTAGGTTATGACGAGGAAGTCTTTTTAACCGAGCGGCAGAAAATCAAAGATCAGGTAATTAAAAACATAGATTTTAAAATTATTGCTTCGGATATTTCTGAAAGTGCCATTGATATTTCTATCCGAAATGCACAAACAGCAGGTGTAGACACTTTGATTGATTTTAGGATTTGTGACTTTGCCGAAACTCCAATTCCAGAAGGAAAAGGTGTTGTGATGTTCAATCCCGAATATGGCGAACGTTTAGGTCAGTTTACTGATTTGGAAATTACTTATAAGCGTATTGGCGATTTTATGAAGCAAGAATGTAAAGGTTATAAAGGATATATTTTTACTGGAAACCCAGAGTTGGCTAAGAAGATCGGATTAAAAGCAGCCAAAAGAATTGAGTTTTACAGTGCGAAACTGGATTGTAGGTTATTGGAATATGAACTGTATGATGGAACCAGAAGAGTTGTTGCCACAGAAGAATAATTGAATTAAAAAAAGGGTAAGCTTTTTTTCAAAAGCTTACCCTTTCTATTTTACTTAAAAATAATTCCTACTTCCCTCCCTGCACACAATTCTCTTTCAAAAATTTAGTATAGGTTGATTTTAAATGCTCGCTTGTTCCTTCACCTTCAGAAATACTATGTGTTCGGTTTGGGTAACTCATCAACTGAAAAGTTTTATTGTATTTTATCAATTGATTTATCATTTGCTCGGCATTGTTATAATGCACATTATCATCACCTGTACCGTGAACCAACAATAAGTTTCCTTGCAAATTTTTAGCATGTGCCAAAGGCGAATTATCAACAAAATAATGTTTGTCTTCTGGCAATAAACCCATATAACGCTCTTGATAAATGTTATCGTAATTCAACTGATTATCTACCGCAGCAACAGAAATTCCGGTTTTATAAATATCAGGATATTTCATCAATAAGTTTAAAGTAGAAGAACCGCCACCACTCCATCCCCAAACAGCAACTCGGTCTTTATCTATATAATCCCATTTCAAAATCTCTTTTGCGGCCATTGCTTGATCTTTAATATTTATATCCCCAATGCGATGATAAATCGATTTACGCCATTCTCTACCTTTTGGCGCTGGTGCGCCACGTCCTTCTACCGACATGTATATGTAGCCATCATCAGCCATGTTACCTTTATATAATCTATTAAAACCTGTTCCAAAACGATCAACTACGGTTTGCGTCGCTGGTTCTCCGTAAACATAAAAAACGACAGGATATTTTTTTGATGAGTCAAAATTTGTCGGTTTAATCATCCATCCGTCCATTTCAATTCCTTCAGAAGTTTTTACTTTAAAGAATTCTACTTTTGGCATTGGGTAGTTTTTTGCCATCGGGTTTTCTTCCCCACCGCTTAAAATTTTATGATTTGGTAGGGCAACAACATCTTTTTTAGGGAACATTGTTGCGCTAGAGTAATTATGGAAAGCTAATTTTCCGTTCGGAGAAATATCATAACTATGAGTTCCGCTTTCGTTAACTGGGGTTAAACGAATTGCTTTTCCTCCTTTTAAAGGAGCCCAATATAAATACTTTTGCGTTGCGTTATCAGGAGAGGCCATGAAATAAACATTTCCGGATTTTTCATCCACACTACTCAATTCAATAGCATCATAATCGCCAGGAGTAATCAAAGTCTCCTTACCATCTAAACCAACGGCATAAATATGTTTCCAGCCGTCTTTTTGGCTCAACCAAATAAACTTCTTGCCGCCATCAATCCATGTCCAGCCAGTTGCCTCAGCTTTTGCGTCAATCCAAGCTTTATCCGTTTCGCTGTAAATTGTTCTTGCCGCATTTGGAACCACATTTACCAACATGATTTTGCTTTCGTTTTGTCTCCTATTCAATTGTTGTAAAATCAATTGAGTAGAATTATTTGCCCATTCCATCCTTGGTATATAATGTTGGATTGGGTCGCCCGGAACTTTCATCCATTTTGTTTGAGCAGTTGTTACATCAACTACACCAATTTTACAAGAACTTGGGTCTTCACCAACCACAGGATACTCTACCGGAACGGTAAAAGGATACAATGAATCTGTGGTGTTTAACATCAAATAGTTTTTGATTTTACGAGCGTCAATTTGCCAATAAGCAATTGATTTGCTATCGGGCGACCATCTAAAACCGTCTCTACAATCAAATTCTTCTTCATAAACCCAATCGAAAGTTCCGTTGATCAATCGCAAAGTTCCATCACTTGTCAATGCTTTGGTTTTTCCATTTACCAAATCCTCCACATAAATATTATGCCCGCTTACATAAGCCACTTTTTTTGCATCAGGAGAAAATTTGGCGAACATCAAAGAAGATTCGGGCTTATCTTTCCCAATCTGTGTCAACGTTTTAGTTTTGATATCGTAAACCCAAGAATCGCCACGAGTATCATAACGCCAAACTTTTTTGGTATTTGTACCAATCAAAACTTTTTGATTATCGTTTGAAAAGGCAAAACGAACGATATCTAAAGCAGGTTGACCTTTTGGCGTTAGCATCGCTTTGGCAATAATGGTTGTGGTTTTAGAATCGTCCATGGCGTTTTTAGAAACTATTTCGCCATTCTCTACCTCCATAATGTTATTGCCATCTAAAGACCAATAGGTTCCTTCGCCATATTGTGCAAAAGCAGACGAGCTTATACAGATGAATAATAAAATGAGCAAGTTGTATTTAATGTTATTTTTCATATTGTGTTTTATAAACTGTTTACTTTTCTAAATATTCCTTCTGTTACGTTAGCAACATTAAAGTTAACCAAAATTCCTAATTTCATTTCTGTGAGTTTGAGATAAGTCAATATTTGTTTATGGTGAACCTTTGTTAGTGTTTCCACAGATTTCACTTCAATGATTACTTTGTTTTCTACTAAAACATCAAGGCGATAACCTGTATCTAAAATTTCGTCTTCATAATAAACGGGAAATGCTACTTCTGTTTTTACTAAAAGGTTTTCTTTTAATAATTCATAACGAAGAGCTAAAACGTAAACCGACTCCAAAAGGCCCAGGCCAAGATTATTATAGCCTTTAAAAATGGCTCCTCTTATTTTGTAAGATATTTCGTCTTCGGTCATGTTTTCCGTTTGAATTATTTCTAAAAATTTTTTTTTCGCAGATTCAAAAAGACTTACGCAGACTTTTGTCGGTTAAAGAAGCAACAAATATCATCAGCGAGAAACAATTACTTTACTCCACTAACCCTACTTGGCGTATCTTTTCCTTCCACAATAGAAGTAGAGCTTATCGCAATTGCTTTTATAATCTCCGTGATATTTCCAATATCCATACTTTC
>JACMNZ010000305.1 GCA_014378285.1 Pseudopedobacter sp. | reverse complement strand
TGTAAACGTATTGCGAATGCTTTAAATAATTTGAAATAAAATTAATACCGTCTTATTGAGCGAAGTCGAAATTATTACACTTCGACTCCGTTCAGTCTGACAAAAACGATTCAATACTTGGTTATTCAATCATTAATAATGTATCAAGAACTTTTTGCTAGCTTCAATAAGCTGAATATCCTCATTATCGGAGATGTGATGATGGATGCTTATTTATGGGGTAAAGTAGATAGGATTTCTCCGGAGGCGCCAGTTCCTGTGGTTTCTGTAAATAAGAAAGAATCTAGATTGGGCGGTGCGGCAAACGTAGCCTTAAATATTAAAGCTTTAGGATCAAAGCCTATTATCTGTTCTGTTATTGGGGATGATAAGGAAGGCATTGAGCTTTTGAATTTATTTAAAGAATCTGATATTGATGCCGAAAGTTTAGTGAAAATAGTAAATAGAAAAACGACCGTAAAAACTAGAGTAATTGCACAAAACCAGCAAATATTAAGAATTGACGCCGAAACCGATGTGGAAATAAATAAAAATGAAAGTAATCTGGTTTTAAATAAATTCAGACTGATTTTAGAGCAGCAAAAAGTTGATGCTATCATATTTCAGGATTATGATAAAGGATTGATTACACCTTATCTGATTGATGAAGTCACCAAATCGGCTAGAGCCAAAAACATTCCTATTATCGTTGACCCTAAGAAAAAAAACTTTCTTTCTTACCACCATGTTGATGTTTTTAAGCCTAATTTAAAAGAGTTAAAAGAAGGTTTAAAAGTAGATTTCGACCCAAAAAATCTGGTAGAGCTTAAAAAGAATGTTGCATCTTTAAAAAATACAATAAATGCAAAGAGCGTTTTGCTTACACTTTCAGAATTAGGGGTTTATGCCGTAGATAAAAATGAAGAGCGTTTAACCCCTGCACATATAAGAACTATTGCAGATGTTTCTGGGGCTGGAGATACTGTGATTAGTGTTGTTGCTGCCTGTATTGCAGCAGGTACAGATATTTTTGTAGCAGCTAAACTGGGTAATTTAGCAGGCGGTTTAGTTTGCGAAAAAGTTGGCGTAGTGCCAATTGATAAAGACTTATTATTGCAAGAAGCTATTAAATCTGAAATAATTTAGTCGGATGCAAATGTTAAAATAAAAGTTGAACCTTTATCTAATTCTGTTTCTACGTCAATACTACCACACATTTCCTCAATTTGGGTTTTTACTAAATACAAGCCTAACCCCCTCCCATCTTTATTTTGATGAAAAGTTTGATTTAAACCAAATATTTTATCTTTAATCAAATTAAAATCCATCCCTAACCCGTTATCAATTACCAACAATTGCTTTTTATGGCCTAACATTCTTGTTAAAACCTTTATTTCTGGAGTTCTGTTTGGGCTACAATATTTAACGGCATTGGTTATTAAATTTTGAATAATGCTACTTAAATATCCCTTATCAAATTTAATGGTATCAAATGCTGAAAAATCTAATTCAACTTTGGCATTTTGTTTCTTTAATAAATTTTCAATTGACTCAATGATATTTTTAGAAATATCAGAGATGTTTTCATCTGTTTTTAAAAGGTTAGACCTGTCCTTATTTTGAAGATCATCAATATATTTCTCTAGTCTATAAAATACGGTTTCAGTAGATTTTTTGATTAAACCAATAATATTCAAAGATTCTTCATCTTCTATCTTGGTTTGATCCATTAGATCAAATAATGCTATTATATTTGAAATTGGCGCTCTTAAATCATGCGAAGCAACTCTTGCAAAGTATTTCAATTCCTTATTTGCAACCTCTAATTTTTGATAAAGTTGATTTTTTTCTTCCTCAATTTTTTTTCTTAAGGTGATATCCTTGGCAATCGCAAAAACTAATTGGCGGTCTGTTTTGGGTATTGATGTCCATGATAACCAAACTATTTCTCCGGATTTTTTAACGTATCTGTTTTCATAATTTAATAAAGGTTTGCCTTCAAACATTTCATTTCTTGTTCTAACTGTATCATTTTGATCATCAGGATGTACGAAATAATTAATAGAATGAGAAAATAATTCTTCTTCAGAATAACCTAATAGTTTAACTACCGCTGGATTTACTCTTTTAAATTTGGCATTAAAATCTGCGATGCAAAGCAGGTCATGTGTATTATTATAAAGAGAAGTAAGATCATCAAAGAAAGAAATATCTTCTTTATCTATTGATTTTTGATATTCACTTTTAAAATCTAGAACATTATTTTGCATAAAAAAGAACTAAAACGTAACAAAATTAAAAAATTTAATTATAATTTAAAATTTTATATAATTTTGATTTAGATGATATTAGAAAATGAGCCGTAGTAAAAAAGAAAACTGTTCTTTTTAAAAAGAATAATTGGATTACATTTTACCTACAATAATTTTATAAAATTCTGAATAATCCCAATATTGATTGGCTAATTCTTTTAATCTTTCTGGTGTAATGCTCTTAACCGTTTCTATATATTTTTCGTAATAATCATATCCTAGACCAAAAAAATGAATGTTTTTAAATTTTTCAGCATGGCTAAAAGCATTTTCTAGACTTCCTAATAAACTTCCCATTAAGTAGTTCTTTATAAGGCCTAATTCTTCCTCTTCCATCAAATCTGTTTTTAACAGATTAACTTCCTTTTCTATCTCTGTTAAAGTTTGTTGTGTAACATCAACTCCAACTTCTGTTGCAATAAAGAAGTAACCCGCTTTTTCTAAAGATGCAATGCCAGAACCAATACCATAAGTATAACCTTTATCCTCACGGATATTATTCATTAATCTACTCCCAAAATAGCCTCCTAAAGCTGTGTTTAAAACTTGTAAGCCTACAAAATCTGGATGTTTACGGTTTACAAATGGGATTCCTATCCTAATTGCAGATTGTAAAGCTTCTGGTTTTTCTATATAATGTAGTTTTTTGTCAGCACTAATGTAATCAACATCAAAATTTTCCTTAATATTTTCACTGGTCCAATTACCAAAAAGCTCATCAATTAAATTTAAAAGAGATTTTTCTATCTTTCCAGAAACAACAATGGTACAGTTAGAAGGATGATATACCTTTTTATAATATGCTAATAAATCTTCTCTTTTTATATGGTCGTAATCTTCTAGTTGATTTGCATAACCATACAAACTATCGCCAAACAAAGCAGCTGTAAATGCTCTCCTAGCTAAGTTTGCGTTTTTTTCTAGTCCTACTTTTAATTTTTGTTTTTGGTTTGTTAATAAAATATCCAACTCCTTATCGGGAAAAATTGCTCCAGTTAACATTTCTTTGATGATGGGCAATGTATCTGGAAGATATTTATTTAGAGAAAATAGGTTTAAAGAAGATTGGTCATAACTAAATTCGGCTTGGAAAAAAGCACCATAATAATCGATTTTTGAGGCAATTTCAGCAGAAGATAGTGCATGTGTTCCTTCAGAAATCATGCTATTTGTAATGCTTGGC
Source organism: Pseudopedobacter sp. (assembly GCA_014378285.1). Lineage (GTDB taxonomy): Bacteria > Bacteroidota > Bacteroidia > Sphingobacteriales > Sphingobacteriaceae > Pseudopedobacter. Next base: position 1,685 of record JACMNZ010000305.1, on the reverse strand, counting down.
ATTATTGGCTTATCTAATTGCCAGCTTGTATTTTGAAATATAAACTCTAACCTAACTAAGCTTTGTTCGCCAGCATCGATTACAAAAACGGGAATTTTATTTTGTAATTCATGTTTTTGAGCTTTTATAAATTCTATATTTTCTATCTGCTTAAATGCAGGCGGATTTATTCTGTTTAACATCTTATTTAGCTAAATAATATAAAGTGGTAGCTGCTTCTTTTTTGAAAAGTGAATTTGCTTGTTTTTGAATATCAGCTGCATCAATCTTTAAATAATTTTCAATATCTGTATTGATGAGGTTTGCATCTCCAAAAAGTTCATAAAATGCTAAATTCATAGCTTTATCCAAAAGACTCATCTCGCCAAACTCCTTGGTAGATTCATATTTGTTTTTCACCTTGGTCAATTCATCTTCAAAAACAAGTTCTTCCTTTAAAAAATCTAGCTCTTTCCAAATACATTCATCGGCATAAGCCATATCTGTATCAGGTAACAATTTCCCTTCAATTACAAACATTCCTGTATCCATACTGCCATAATTGTAAGCATTAATCTGGCTAAATATTGGGTTTTGCTGCACTAAGTTTTGATACAATCGAGAAGATTTTCCTTGAGATAGAATGTCAGAAATCAAATCGGTTTCAGCGTAACCAGCTTCCATCCTACCTGGCATTTTAAAAACTTTATAAATTGCATTAGATGGCACATCAGCTTCTATAGTTTCTATAACTTCTTCTGTTTGTATAGGCTCTTGAGGTAAATCACGCTCATATTTTTGGCCCGCAGGTATTGGAGCAAACCATTTTTCTGAAAGTTTTTTTACATCTGCTAAGTTGACGGCTCCGCCAACAACCATAATTGCATTTTGAGGATTGTAATGCTTTTTAAAGAACGCTTTAACATCTTCTATTTTAGCATTTTCTATATGCGATAATTCTTTACCGATAGTTGCCCATTGATAAGGATGCTTTTTGTAAACAAGAGGTCTTAATTTTAACCAAACATCGCCGTAAGGCTGATTTAAATATCTTTGTTTAAACTCTTCACAAACCACATTACGCTGCACTTCTAAACTTTTTTCTGAAAAAGCTAAACTTAACATCCGATCTGATTCTAGCCAAAAAGCAGTTTCTAAATTTACGGCTGGTAGTGTAATGTAGTAATTAGTAATATCATTACTGGTAAAAGCATTGTTTTCGCCACCTACGCGTTGCAAAGGCTCGTCGTAAGAAGGGATATTAACAGAACCCCCAAACATTAAATGCTCAAATAGATGGGCAAAACCTGTTTTATCAGGATTTTCATCCCTTGCACCAACATCATATAAAATATTTAAAACAGCCATTGGTGTAGTATGGTCTTCATGTACCAAAACCCTTAAACCGTTTTCTAAAGTGAATTTCTCAAACTTAACCATCTTAATTTCTTAGAACCGCAAATTTAGTTTTATAAGGCAAAAGGAAGTCATTGATTTATATAAATTTTAAGAATTTATAAATTTTACCATTAATAGCGGTAATAGTTTAAATTCTAAATTATTTAACCTAATTATTTTGCTATACTTACAGTAATAGATACGATAATCTGATTTAAAATTTACGCTCAATTAAAATCATGTTCAACGAGTTAGCGAAATCGCTAGAACCAAATCCAATTCATCAAATTTTGAACGATGATGAGGAG
>JACMNZ010000304.1 GCA_014378285.1 Pseudopedobacter sp. | reverse complement strand
CGCTCAGGAAAAAACGATTACTGGAACAGTAACTTCAATTGAAGACGGATTACCAATGCCTGGGGTTTCCGTAAAGATCAAAGGGTCTTCAACCGGCACTCAAACTGAGGTGTCTGGAAAGTACAGTATTCGAGCAAAAGCTGGTGACGTACTTGTTTTTTCCTTTTTAGGGACCTTAAATCAGGAAAAAACGGTAGGAGCTTTAGAACAAATTAATGTGGCTCTAAAGCAAGACACTAAATCTTTAGATGAAGTTGTCGTTACTGCACTGGGATCCACAGTACAAAAACGTTCTTTAGGAACATCACAACAGACTGTAAAAGGGGACGAAATTGCAGGAACACAACGAGAAAACTTTATTAATGCTTTGCAAGGTAGGGTTGCCGGTGTTGAAGTTACAAGCTCATCTGGTGTTCCGGGCGCATCCTCATCAATTACGATCAGAGGAGTAAGCTCAATTAGTGGTAGTAATCAACCATTGTTTATTATTGATGGTTTACCAGTTGATAACAAGACTTTAAATACATCTGCTTTCGTTTCTGATGCAAGTTCAGGAACAGCATTTAATAATAGAGGTGTGGATTTCACTAATAGAGCAGCAGATATCAACCCTCAGGATATCGAAAGTTTAGTGGTATTAAAAGGACCAGAAGCAGCGGCTTTATATGGTATTGACGCAGCAAATGGCGCAATTGTAATTACTACGAAAAGAGGTAAAGCAGGTTCTGGCGCTATAAACTATAGCAATAGCTTTAGAATAGAAAAAACTAGAAGTCAACCAGAATTACAAAAAACGTATGGTTTAGGTTTTGGTGGACAAAGTGGAATTGCCACTTCCAATGGAACATATTTATATTTTGGAGAAGAGTATCCTGCCGGAACAAAACTTTATAATAACATTGATGGCTTTTTCCAAACCGCATTTACTCAAAAGCAAAATCTTTCTTTTGAGGGCGGAACAGACAAAGCAACCTATCGTATATCTTCTGCCTATACAAGCCAGCAAGGGGTTGTACCAAATTCTAAATATGATAGAATTAACTTAACCGGTTCAACACAGGCTACTATTAATTCTTGGTTGAAAACAGACCTTTCTATGTCATATACCTACGCTAATAATGATCAACCTTTCAAAGGTTCAATTGGTCCGTTATTAGGTTTATTGGTATGGCCACAACAAGATGATGCTAAAAATTATTTAACACCCGCAGGAACGAGGCGTGTTTTAGACTATTCCACATTGGGTGCAACAGAGGTGGATAATCCTTATTTCAATGTCAACAAGAATAAAATTAATTCTAAAAATAATAGAATAATTTCCAATCTAGGCTTAACTATTACTCCGGTAAAATGGTTAACTATTAAATCGAATATTGGTATTGATAGTTATACCAATCAGAATTTGATTCTTCGCCATCCTGAAAGTGCTACGGGATACTCAAGAATTGGGACATTAGATATTGCAAATGATGTTACTCGTAACCTTAATATGCAGAATTTATTTAATTTAACTAAACAGAAGTTAGCTAAAGACCTTTTTATTGATGCCACTTTGGGTAATGCTATTTCAGATTTAAAATCAAATATTGATGCTGGATATGGAGAAGGATTTTTAGATCCTAACTTTGTTTCTTTAAACAACGTAAGCACTAAACTCGTTAGAACATCAATTAGTCAAAGACGTTTGGTAAGTTTCTTTGGAAGAACAACCCTATCCTATAAAAACTTTCTTTACTTAACGGCTACAGGACGAAACGATAGAACTTCTACAATTCCTGTAGAACGCCAATCTTTCTTCTATCCTTCAGTTTCAGGAAGTTTTGTTTTTACTGATGTTCCTGCATTCAAAGGTTTGCAAAAATACTTTACTTCAGGAAAGTTAAGAGCCGCTTATGCACAAGTGGGTAAAGATGCTCGCCCTTATGCTTACACTCCTTCGTTAGAAAATAAATTAACAACAGGTGGCGGTTATGGTTATGGATTTACAGGACCAAATCCAGGTTTAAAGCCAGAGTTTGCTACTTCTTATGAGTTTGGTACAGAACTATCTTTCTTAAAGGATAGATTAGGTGTAGATGTAACAGTTTATAGAAAAGAAACTACTGATCAAATCGTAAATGATATTAGAGGTAGTTATGCTTCCGGTTTCATTTTATTAAACCTAAATGGTGGTAGTACTAGAAATCAAGGTTTAGAGATTACTTTACAGGGTACCCCTATTAAAAGCAAAAACTTTAGTTGGAATGCAATTGCAAACTTTGAATCAGCAAACGGAAAAGTTTTAGCACTGCCTAATTCATTACCCGAATCTTATGTTTCGGATACTTGGTTATATAATAATGTAAGAAATGGTAACACTCCTGGTAAATCGACTAGATCGTTGACAGGTTTATTTTACTTAAGAAATAGAAATGGTGATTTATTAATTAATCCAAATAGTGGATTGCCAGTAAGGGCTAATAATTTCTTTGATGCAGGTTACGATAGACAACCAGATTTTACCATTGGTTTGACAAATAACTTTAATTACAAAGATTTCTCCTTATCATTTTTATTAGATTTCAGAAAAGGCGGGGATGTATTAAATGCTACCCAACATTTTTTAACTACTTTAGGATTGAGTACTCAAACTCTTGATAGATATACACCTAGAGTTATACAAGGAGTTTTACAGGATGGAAAAGAAAACTCAACTACGCCAACAAAGAATGGTGTGGTTATAGTTCCCGCCTATCAAAATAACTACTATAGTTCCATGAGCGAGGAGTTATTTATAGAAAAGAATATCAATTGGATCAGGTTAAGAGATGTTACTTTAAGTTATAGGCTACCTAAAACTGTAATAAGCAAGCAAAAGTTTGTTAAAAATGCTAGCATTTTTGTTACTGGTACAGATTTATTCCTAATCACAAATTATACTGGTTTAGATCCAATTGTCAATGGTAACACTGCTGCCGTTGGTGGATCAGGTGCTTCTGGAATTGATTTCGGAAACTTCCCAATTCCACAGGGTATTAACTTTGGTATTTCAATTGGCCTATAAAAATTAAGAAGATGAAAAGAATTTATATATCAATTTTAACTCTTTGTCTAATATCGGCAACGAGTTGTAAAAAGTATTTGGATGTAAATACAAATCCAAATTCTCCAACCAGCGTAACTGCTAACCTTTATCTTTCACCAATGTTGCATTGGATGGTGACATCCCCTCAATATGATGCGAGGTTTATTGGAAGATACACTCAAAACTGGACTTTGAATTCATCAAATAGCACTTGGGATCGTATGGGATATGACCCTTCTTCAGATAATGGTGGTCAATTGTGGAGAGATGTTTATTGGACATTTGGACAAAATTTAGTTGATATGACAACTAAGGCAGAAGCTGAAAAAAGATGGGATTTGTTGGGGGTGAGCTATATCCTAAAAGCTTGGGGATGGCAGTCAATTACTGATATTCATGGTGAAATTATAGTTAAAGAAGCTATTGACCCGACTAGGTATTCTTTTGATTATGATTCTCAAGATTATGCCTATCAAGAAATTCAAAGATTATTGAACTTAGCAATTACTAATTTAAAAAGAACTGATGGTGCTGTAGACGCCTCTTTCTTAGGAAAGACGGATCTAATCTATAAAGGAGATAGGGTGAAGTGGTTAAAGTTTGCCTATGGCTTACTGGCAATTAACTTAAATCACTATTCTAATAAAACATCACTATATAAACCTGATGATATTATTGCTGCTGTAGATCAGTCTTTCACCAGTAATAATGATGATGCTTTGCTTCAATACACTGGTATTTCTAATGACGATAGAAACTTTTTAGGTATTACTAGAAATAATATTGGATCATATAGACAAACAAATTTTGCAGTTAACCTAATGAACGGAACTGTTTTTGGCGGAGTCGTTGATCCAAGACTATCAAGGATACTTGCTCCATCTCCTGATGGAAGTTATAAAGGTTTAGAACCAACATTTGGCTTTGGAGCATTAACAACTGCACAACGACCTAATGCGTTATGGGGATATACCGGTACGCAGCCAATTGGGACACCATCAAGATATATTTTTGACGATAAGAGTAAGGTGCCCGCAATGACTTATTCTCAGCTACAATTTATTAAAGCCGAAGCTGCTTTTAGAAAGGGAGATAAAGCTACCGCTTTAACTGCTTTTAGAAATGGCGTTTCTAGTCATATAGATTTTGTAAATGCAAGAAATTTGGATAATAATCAAGTTCCAACTCAAATTTCTGCAACTGAAAAGACAACTTTTATGACTTCAGTCGCTGTTCCTAACACTACTGCGGCACTTACATTGTCTAAAATTATGTCTCAAAAATACATAGCACAATATGGATGGGGACATTTAGAAACATGGATGGATTTAAGAAGATACCATTATACTGATGCGGACCCTGCAGGAGGTCAAGTCTTCCCAGGTTTTACTATACCAACAAATTTATATCCTGACAATGCCGGAAATCCAGTTTATAGAATTAGACCAAGATATAATTCTGAATATGTTTGGAATAGAATCGGTCTTGACGCCATTGGGGGTTTAGCACCTGATTACCACACTAAACAAACATGGATCATTCAACCTTAAATTTTAATAAAATGAAAAAGACATATCATTTACTAACATTTCTTTTTTGCATTGTCGTTCTATCGGCATGTGAGAAAAATGCGGTGCAAAAGCTACCTGAAGGTAGTCCTGGGGCTCAAATTAAATTTTTTAATTTTGCACCAAATTCCCCATCAGTAAATTTTTTCGCTAATACCGATAAGATTTCTGGAACTTTAACTGCTTCTGGTATTGTAAGTACAACTGGAGTAAATTATGGAAGTGTTTTCCCGGCTTCTAATTATGCTTCATTAAAAGCCGGAAGCTATGCTTTCAAAGGTCAAATACCTGAATCAGCAACTGTAGATGCTAACTTAGCTATAACAAATTTACAAAGCTCTATTGATGTTGGTAAGTTTTATTCGTTATATACCTGTGGAATTTATAATTCTACAGCAAAAACTACAGATGCTTTTATAGTTGAAGATGTTTTACCTACAGCAGATACTTCTGCGGCTTATGTAAGATTGGTTAATTCTGTTTCTAACTCTAATACTTTTTCCTTAGTACTGAAAAATTTAATAGGTATTGAAGGAATTATTGCTACTGGAGTAGCTTATAAATCAGGATCAACTTTTGTAAAAGTTCCTGAAGGGATTTATGATTTATATGCTAGATATAGCCCATCAACAACAAATGTTATCACCCGTACAGGAGTGTCCTTTTTAAAAGGACGAGTTTATACCATTTCTGCTAGAGGAGACATGACAGTGACTTCTACAACAGCTACAAATCGACCGTTTTTTGACAATACTCAAAATAGGTAGTAACTAACTAAATTCAAATCTCCATCTTTTTGAGATGGAGATTTTTTTTATCCTAAAAATTCCTCCGTTCACCTTCTATTTCCCGCCGGTCGTCTAAAACACCTTCTTAAAGCACCGCTAAAGTCTCACTTTTATATTGTTAAACAAACACAGCAATATGAAAAAGCTTGGCTTACTTTTAATTCTCATTTCTTTTATCGGCGTAAGCCAAGCACAAACCATGATCAAT
>JACMNZ010000303.1 GCA_014378285.1 Pseudopedobacter sp. | reverse complement strand
TTTATAAATGATTCTTGCTACGTCTAAAAAATCTTTCTCTTTTTTTTGGGAGTTTACTTCTAAAATTGTCATCTAAAATTTATTGCTATTAAATAAAAAAAGCATCTACCATCTGGCGGATGCTCAAAAAATAATTATTTAAAGAGACTTAATAGTCGTCGTCGTCATCATCAAAATCAGTTTCAATAACATCCATATCATCTAAAGGCATATCTAAGTCGTCGTCATCATCATCATCAGAAAATTTACTTTTAGACTTAGAGTCTACAGAATCGTCTTCTAAATCTTCTTCGATTGGTTTGTGTTGCTTTCCCATTTTGTATGATTTTTTATTACGCTAATAAAGTTATAATTTTTAAAAAGGAACTAAAAATTTATTTTAATTTTTAATGTGTGTCAAATTTCCCCAAAAATATAAAGGAATTTGAATTTCAAAAAAATAATTTAAAATTAATTTATCTTTTCTCCAACTTCAGAATCAGTTTGTGATTCAATATCCTTTAAATGAGGTAAATCTGCAACAGTATTAATTCCAAAATAATCTAAGAAATAATCACTTAAATTGTAAAGTATAGGTCTGCCGGGTGTTTCGGCTTTGCCTACAATGGTAATTAAATCTTTTTCCAGCAGCTTTTGCACCGTGTAATCACAATTTACTCCTCTAATTTGCTCAATTTCTAATTTGGTAATGGGCTGCCTGTAGGCGATGATTGCTAAAGTTTCTAAACCAGACTGACTTAATTTTTTCTTAGATTTTTGAATATGTAGTTGATTGATGACTGGTAACATTTCTTTTGTAGTCAGAAATTGATAACCGTCAGAAATTTTCACTAATTCTAAGGCAGAGTTTTGGTTAAGGTATTTTTTCTGAATATTTTCAATAGCAATAAGAACATCTTCATGATTAACATCCCTTTCTAAAGTAGTTTGCAAACATAAAACGAGTTCTTCCAACCTGATGCTGGTATCAGATGCAAAAATCAATGCCTCAATATATTGCTCAAACATAAAAATGATTTAATTTTAATAGATGCAAGAATAAGGCACAAGATTAATAATCAATTACTTGTTGTTCTAAATGTTTAACATTAGTACGCCATTGATAAAGTTGATTACGCAATTGAGGTTCAAATCCTGCGGCTTTTATAGATTCTTGGATTCCGTTAGAAGTAAAACGATGAGGAGCACCAGCGGCACTAACTACATTTTCTTCAATCATGATAGAACCAAAATCGTTTGCACCAGCATGCAAACAAATTTGCGCAACTTGCTTACCAACCGTTAACCAACTGGCTTGGATATTTTTAATATTAGGTAACATAATCCTGCTTAAAGCAATCATTCTGATGTATTCATCTCCAGTTACGTTATTGGTGATACCCCGCAATCTTTTTAATAAAGTTCCATCATCCTGAAAAGGCCACGGAATAAACGCAACGAAACCATGATTTTCTTCAGGTTTTTCAGCCTGAACTTCTCTTATCCATATTAAATGCTCAAAACGTTCTTCGATTGTTTCTATATGGCCAAACATCATAGTTGCAGATGTTGGAATATTTAATTGATGGGCAGCCCTCATCACATCTAACCATTCTTGTCCGCCGCATTTTCCTTTAGAGATTAATCTTCTTACCCTGTCGTTTAAAATTTCTGCACCAGCGCCTGGTAAAGAATCTAAACCAGCTTCTTTCATATTCTTTAGTACATCATAATGACTCATTCCTTCTAGTTTTGCCACGTGGGCAATCTCAGGGGGACCTAAAGAATGTAATTTAACTTCAGGATAAAGCTGTTTTAATTGTCTAAATAAATCCGAATAAAATTTTAAGCCCAAATCTGGATGATGACCTCCTTGTAATAAAAGTTGATCGCCACCTAATTTAATGGTTTCCTCAATTTTTACTTTATAAGTTTCAATATCGGTAATATAACTATCCTCATGTCCTGGTCTACGAAAAAAATTACAGAACTTACAATTGGCAATACAAACGTTTGTAGTGTTTACATTCCTATCTATTTGCCAAGTAACCTTACCATGTGGAACTTGTTTTTTTCGTAATTCGTTAGCTACATACATCAACTCTGGTGTAGATGCATTATGATAAAGGTGTAAACCTTCTTCTAAACTTAAAAACTCAAAATTTTGAGCCCTGCTTAATATCTCAGGAATATTCATATACAAAAATACAGCTTATTATCAATTTTGTTTGAGGATTTTTAATAGTTGACTTTCATTCACTAATCTAAAAATTGTTGATTTAATTGAATTACAAAAGGTACAAAAACAGTTAAGCTCCAAACGGGGAGAATGGAGCTTAAACTAACCAATTATAAACCTAAATTAAACGATAGGAAATTTACAAGTAACTGAGAACCACCTCGAATTACTTGGTGTAAAGATAACACTAACAAGAACTCTGATTGTCATGAATTTGTCAGTAAATTATTAATTTTTAAAGCATACCTTTTTCTGATTGATAATTCCTCATTTAAAATGTTAAAAAAATGTTAAATTAATAAGTGATATGTATGCATTGTTATTAAAATATTAAGAAATTATCAATTATTAAATCACAAACAGATAATGAGAACAAAGAATTCTAAATAATACTTTAAGTTGAGAAACAAAATATAGTTATACAATATAAAAGTTTTAAAATTGATCTTTACATTTAACATCCTGTAAAACAATTTTTTACGTTTATTATCGTATGAAAAGATATATCTACTTATTTTCTCTTTTAATTTTTTTATTTCTTCAATCCTTTAAATCAA
>JACMNZ010000302.1 GCA_014378285.1 Pseudopedobacter sp. | reverse complement strand
CAAGAATTTTGGAATTCATGCGGAGCAATTTGTGATGCTAATGATTACCGTTTAGGAGGCTCTTTCTTTGATGGAAAAGGTCAGCCAGGCCAATCAAGTGCAGTTTCTCATGGTTCTTCAACCACCAGATTCAATGGAGTTAACGTCATCAATACAGCAAGAAAAATCTAATTGTAAAGTGGTAAGTAATAAGTTTTAGGTTGTAAGTAGAGCATCCATTAGACTTAAAACTTAGAACTTTCAACCTAAACTCAAAAAAAATGACAATATTAAATAAAGAAGAGGCTAGAGCGTTATTAAACAAAGTGCTCAGCTATTCAAAAGCAGATGAATGCGAGGTGAACCTTAATGGAGGCGATAGCGGGAATATTCGTTACGCCCGTAATTCAGTTTCAACAAGTGGTGGTATAAGTCAATCAACCTTGGTGGTTTCATCCGCATTTGGTAAAAAATTAGGCGTAGCAACCATTAATGAATTTGATGATGAATCCTTAAAAAAAGTAGTAAAAAGATCAGAGGAACTGGCAAAGCTAGCTCCGGAAAATCCAGAATATATGTCTTTTTTAGGTCCTCAAACTTATGGTCCTGATACACCAACATTTTCAGAAATTACGGCAGCCTTAACTCCAAAAGAAAGAGCGGATGCTGTCGCTCAAAGTTTACAAGTTTCAAAAGACAATAACTTAAATGCAGCCGGTTTTTTGGAGGATAGTGCAGGTTATGCCGCTATGATGAATAGTAAAGGTTTGTTTGCTTATAACAAATCAACAAATGTGGCTTTCAATATCACTATGCGGTCTAACGACGGAAAAGGTTCGGGCTATGCAAGTAGGGGATATAATGATTTTTCTAAACTAAATACTCAAAAAGACACTACTATTGCCGCAAAAAAGGCAAGTATGTCGGCGACTGCAAAAGCCATTGAGCCAGGAAAGTACACTGTAATTTTAGAGCCAACAGCTGTTGCTGTTATGCTAGAAAATATTTTTGGATCATTGGATGCGAGACAAGCTGATGAAGGCAGAAGTTTTATGAGTAAGCCAAGTGGTAAAACAAAAGTTGGCGAACAAATGATGGACGAAAAGGTAAATATTTACTCAGATCCTTACAATTTGGAATTACCTACTAGTACATGGAGTGGTGATGGACGTCCACAAGAGAAAATAAGCTGGATAGAAAAAGGGGTTGTAAAGAACCTATATAGTTCTAGGTATTGGGCTCAAAAAACAGGCATAAAGGCTATTTCGCAACCTGACGGGGCAATTATGCAAGGAGGAACCAAAACTTTAGAACAGTTAATTAAAGAAACCGAAAAAGGCATTTTGGTAACCAGACTATGGTATATCAGACAAGTTGATCCTCAAACTTTATTATTAACAGGTTTAACCCGTGATGGTACTTTTTATATTGAAAATGGAGAAATCAAATTCCCTGTAAAGAATTTCAGATTCAACGAAAGTCCTATTATCATGCTAAATAATTTAGAAGATATGGGGATTTCTGAACGAACAGTAAGCGGGGAATCTAATATCAATTATTTATTACCACCATTAAAAATCAGAGATTTTACTTTCACCTCTTTATCAGATGCGGTTTAGCTTAAGATTTAATTGATACCATAAAAGACAGGCTTAGTAGTTCCTGTCTTTTTTTTGGTTTTTAAAAGCTTCGATTAAGAACATTATCCAACATTATGATAACATTGTTATGTATAGGGTAACTAAGCTTCAATATTTTTATCTTTTAAATAGTTGAGTAGGCTAAACTGATTTATACTTAATGTACTAAATACACTTTTATTGAAAAGGAATTATGGAATTAAGTTTCGGTAAGTTATCTTGCATATAGTTTAATAGCATAAACCATATTAAACAGCCAATTTAAATAGTAACCCAAATACTTAAAGTTTAATGAAAAATGAATCATTATCAACGGCGGACTATGTCGTATTCCTCGTTTATTTCGTCATCGTGGCAGGCTATGGCTTCTGGATCTACAACAAAAAGAAAAGT
>JACMNZ010000301.1 GCA_014378285.1 Pseudopedobacter sp. | reverse complement strand
TACCATTCGGGTGAATAGACTGACCGAAGAATACACCTGGTGAACGGTGAAGCTGGCTTACAACAACACGTTCTGCACCATTAATAACGAAAGTACCTCGAGGTGTCATGTAAGGAATATTACCTAAAAACACATCCTGTACAATTGTTTGAAAATCCACATGCTCTTCATCATTACAGCTAAGACGAAGCTTGGCTTTCAATGGCACGGCATAAGTTAGACCTCTTTCAATACACTCATCTATAGAATAGCGTGGTGGATCTACGAAGTAATCTAAAAATTCCAATACGAAGATGTTTCGGGTATCACTTATAGGGAAATTTTCTTTGAACACACGAAACAATCCTTCTACATTACGCTTATCAGGCGTAGTTTCCAATTGAAAAAAGTCTTTAAAAGACTGAATCTGGATTCCTAGCAAATCGGGCTGTTCCGCTATGAGTTCAACTTTTCCAAAGTTGATACGCTTAGCAGCACTTGTTTTTGTTGCAGACATATATTAATTAAAACGTTTAGTGAAGATCCTTACAGTTAAAATAGAGCTTGCGCTACTAAATCAATTTAAGGATTGCAAAGGTATGAAATAAAATTAAATAAATTTCGGAAAAAATGATTTTGGCAGGGAGTTTGAGAAAGGAAGGTCTTTTTTCGAAAAAAAATCTTTTTTTACTATTAATATTAACAACCTTCCCTTCTATTATTTAAATAAATTTCGGGTTTCATCTATTACTTAATTAAAAAAGCCATCAAAATATTTGATGGCTTTTTTAATTAAGTAATTTGAATATTAAATATTACTCAAGTCTTCTTTTGCATTTGCCAAACGTGTAGCCTGTGCATTTAAATCATCTTGTTTTATATCGTTCGTTTTTTCTTGAAAATTATTTTTAATTTCTGATTCTTTATTAAGGTCAGCATTGGTAATATTTTCCATTTTATCTTTTGAATTTTCTGAAACATTGTGCAACTTTCCATAAAGTTCCTCGTATTTATCTTCAGTCTTTTCTTTTAAATCTTCCACTTTTACCTTAGTAGCATCCCATACATCATCCGCTTTTTCTTTGGCATTACCCCAAACATCTTCTGCTTTATTTGATGCATCCGCCCAAACATCTCCAGCCTTATCAGTCAATTCACTCACTTTATTTTTTAATTTGTCAAAAAATCCTTCTTCTTCTTTAATTATTTCTTCGCTCATTTTTATATGTTTTAAATGTTGAATAGTTAAAAACATTTTCTATGCCAATTATAATAAAAAATTATACATTTTATTTATTGTTTCCAATTACATAAAATTATTTAAAAAAAGATAAAAAAAAACTCCGAATTGCTTCGGAGTTTTTTCTATAAATATTTAGGAAAATTAAGCTATTTCAACATCAGCACCTGCATCAGTTAATTTAGTTTTAAGTTCTTCAGCTGTTGCTTTATCAACACCTTCTTTAATTGCTTTTGGCGCACCGTCAACTAAATCTTTAGCTTCTTTTAAACCAAGACCTGTAAGGTCTTTAACGATTTTTACAATAGCCAATTTGTTAGGACCTGCTGCTTTCAAAATAACATCAAAAGCTGTTTTTTCTTCAACTGCCGCTGGACCATCGCCTGCGCTCATTACAACTGCTGCTGCAGCTGGTTCAATGCCGTATTCTGATTTTAAGAATTCAGCTAGTTCTTGTAC
>JACMNZ010000300.1 GCA_014378285.1 Pseudopedobacter sp. | reverse complement strand
TAGAAGATAGTGTTCATATCACCACTTCCTTTATATTTGTCTAAATCTCCTATTTTATATTTTTTTTGAAATTTTAATCCTTTGTAATAATAATCAATCACGCCTTTTTTTAAATCAGCACCAAACTTGTAAGTAGTTCCTTTAGAATTAAAGAGAAGGCGATAACCTTTAATATTTATCCGATCATCGTGGTCATCTTCTACGATGCTGTCCGGGTCGAACACAAATCTACCCCAGCCTGATTTGAAACGACTATTCCGGTTAAGATTAATCACTAACTCGCCTCCGGGTTGAACTAGGGTTCTGCTCCAGAAATGCCTGGTCAGGATACGATTGCTAATGTTGGTTGCCGTTTGCAAAGTGGTCAACTTAGCCGAACGTTTGTCCAAGGTAAATGTACGTTCAGAAAACATTCCAAGTAAGCTATCCTTCTCTGAATATATCGTCACAGAATATTCACCTACCGACTTAACTTTCCAAGGCCCCATCCATGTTAGAGCATGAAGTGGGTTGGTTACTTTTTCAGGACCGTAGTCAAATCTTCCCCCATCAGGGTCGAAATAGATTTTTTTCCAATGGTCAAAAGTTTTTCCACTTTGACTGCTATCTTGATAAATTATATTTTTATCCTTATAGGTAAAAGCTAATACCCTTCCGCCACTTTCGGGAACTATAATCACTTTACTAAGGGCATTAGATATTTGGTAACAGTTTTTCCTGCCTCGGTAGCTTATTTTTTCAACCTTAGCCAACAATGAGCTTGTTGAGCTTAGCAATATTATCAAACAAAAAAACTTGAGTTTATTAACTAATGAAATGCGATTGGTTTGGCTGGATGCCTTCATTGGAAGTGGCCTTGTAATTTTATAATTTCTAATCTATAAACAAAAAAGCCAAACAGTTAAACTGAATGGCTTTGTATTTGCTCCCAAGCCTGGGCTCGAACCAGGGACCCTCTGATTAACAGTCAGATGCTCTAACCAGCTGAGCTACTTAGGAATTTTGGGCGTTTTTATAAAACACTTTCTGATTAACAATCGCTTTTTTTAAAAGCTTTTGTCCCTTTCGGGAGTGCAATATTCGGGAATTAAAATTAATTATGCAATATTTGTAAAGAAAAAATTTAAAAAAAATTTATGAGCTTAGTAGTTATAGGCACCGTAGCCTTTGATGCAATTGAAACACCTTTCGGCAAAACAGATAAAATTGTGGGTGGAGCAGCCACCTACGCCAGTTTGGCTGCTTCTTATTTTTACGATAAAACGAAAATTGTTGCCGTAGTTGGAGATGATTTTCACAAAGAAGATATACAAGATTTTGGTAAGCATGGCATAGATGTAGAAGGATTGCAAATAAAACAAGGCGAAAAATCATTTTTTTGGGCAGGTAAATATCATAACGATATGAATAGCCGCGACACTTTAATTACAGAATTAAATGTTTTAGAAAATTTTGATCCTATTATTCCAGAATCTTACCAAGATTGTGAGTATTTGATGTTGGGTAATCTTACTCCTCAAATTCAACAAACTGTTATCAATAGGATGAAAAAGCGTCCAAAGTTAATTGTAATGGATACCATGAATTTTTGGATGGATATTGCAATGAATGATTTATTGGTGACAATTAAAATGGTGGATGTTTTAACAATTAACGACGAAGAAGCCAGACAGCTTTCTGGCGAATATTCTTTAGTAAAAGCTGCCAAGAAAATATTAACCATGGGCCCAAAATATTTAATTATCAAAAAAGGCGAACATGGGGCTTTGTTGTTCCATGAAGATCAGATATTTTCTGCACCAGCTTTACCTTTAGCAGATGTTTTTGACCCAACAGGGGCAGGGGATACTTTTGCTGGTGGATTTATAGGTTATTTGGCAAAAGTTGGAACTATAAATTTTGCAAACATGAAAAATGCAATTATTTACGGATCGGCTTTAGCTTCTTTTTGTGTTGAAAAATTTGGTACAGAAAAAATCAAAAACTTAACAGAGGAAGAAATAGCGGTAAGGGTGCAAGAATTTGTGAGCTTGAGCAGCTTCAGTATCAATTAATAGTTAAATTTTATTTGTCAATTAAAGGTAATCATATAGGGAAATAAAATTTATACGTTTAAACATCTAAATTTGTTTTTACATTTGACTTATAAAAAACATATAATATGAAAAAAATAGTTTTAACGATAGTGGCATTAACAGGTTTATTTTTTGCCTTTAAACCAGCAGCAAATGTTTATACGGTAGATGTATCCAAATCTAAAATTGAATGGATTGGCAAAAAGATTACAGGACAACATAAAGGCGAAATCAAATTAGTGGATGGCACTTTAAGTGCTAACGGAAACAAACTAGTGGGAGGATCATTTAATATTGACATGAGCACTATTACTTGTACAGATTTAGATGCCACTAACGGAGGAAAGCTTTTAGGTCATCTTAAATCACCAGATTTTTTCTCAGTAGAAAAAAATCCTATATCAAATTTCCAGATTACAAATGTTTCTGAAATAGAAGGTAATAAGGTAAATATTACTGGTAACTTAACCATTAAAGGAATTAACAATAAGATTACTTTCCCAGCCAGTGTACAACAAAAAGGTAGTTTTTTAGTAGCCGTAGCATCTGGTGTTAAAGTTGATAGAACCAAATATGAAATAAAATATGGTTCTAAGAACTTCATTGCAGGTTTAGGTGATAAAGCTATTGATGATGATTTTGAATTAAATATTAACCTAGTAGCTAAAAAATAATTGGTTTTAAAACCAATTTAAAATCAATATAAAAAAGGGGATAATCTATGATTATCCCCTTTTTTATAGACAAAAATTTTAGTGGCATATCCTTTGCATAGCCCTCATAAACAATTGAGTTATGAGATTGATATTAAATTTATTAGCAATCGCATTTATACTTGGCTGGATATTAGGATTCTTTGTTTTTAGTGCGGGATTTCTAATTCATATATTATTGATATTAGCTATTTTCGCCTTAATCATAAATTTTTTATCAGAGCCCGTATAAATATTTAAACCTTAATATAAGGAAGTTTAAGAACTATAAAGCACCGTAAAATCTACTGTGCTTTTTTTATATAATTTTTATCGCTGCCACATGTCGAATGATAGTTAAAAATCTCATTTGCAAGTTGATATCCAATTAATCGGAAAGTTATTTATGAGACCTTCGCTGCTGAAGGTGACGCATGAAAGCTTAATTTAATGACAATGTTTGGGACTATCCACTATATTTCTTTTGCTGAAAAGTACAAAAAAAGCTTTTTCCACCATTGATGGAGATGTCGTTCCTATCATTAATGCAAAACTTACATAAATAAAAGAAGTTATAAGTTCCCGTCTTCGCAGGAGGTTGGGAAAGGAAAATGCGTCATGTTGATCCGTTGGCTAGCGGATCAACATCTCACAAATAGATTTTCAGTTAGAATGGCAACCTTGAAATTGCGATGCTTCCTTTCGTCGACATGACGCAAATGAGAAAAAATCTCTTAACTTAATGCCATTAGGGGATTGGGGATGTTTGTTTTATAAATATCCCTAAAATATTTCTAAAAAAAGACCGCCTATAATGACGGTCTTCAAATTTTATAAACTTTACTTTCTTACTGTGGACTAAAATTATAAACCACATAAGCCATATTTCCATTCAATAATTTAAAAGGGGTTTTTAAGGTCAAATTAGTTTTAGTAGCATCTGCAATTTGCAATTGATAACCTTCAGATACATTTTTAGCTTTCTCGTCAGCACCAATTTTTTTGAATTGAAATATTGGATTAATTCCATCATTAATTAACGACCAATAAATTTCTTGGGTAGTTCCGTTTGTTAAAGTGATCATTCCTCCATAGCCTCCGTATAGTTTCCAAGTGCTTCCGTTAAAGTCTTGATAAGGCGCCATATCAAATACGTTTTTTACTTGATAACCTTGTGGAAATCCTTCTAAGCTTACATTATTTATTACCCAAGTACCAGATATTGTTCCTTTTGATACTTTACTGCTATTCATCATGCCTCCTTTTTTGGATGAACATGAAGTTATAATCAAAGCAATTACTCCTAAAAATAAAATACTTTTCAATTTCATTAAATTTTTCATTTTTTATGATTTTGCATTTATGAATTAATAATTGCAAGAAGTCAAAAATAAAGCCAGTTAAGTTTTTTGATAATTATTTAGTAAAACATTCACCTTTCTTTTCTTGATTTAGAACTTAGTGACTACACAATTTTTTTGACCGTAAAGATTAATTTGGTGGCACACTTTGCGTTAGGGATTGAAATGGAAATCCTTTTTTTGTCATTCTGAGCGTAGTTGAAGAATTAGACAAAAAAAGATTGCAATGTAAAGCCCGCCCGAACGCCCAAAACAAAATAAATGTAATCGTAAAAAAAACTTGAAATACAATTATTTATGAATTAAGTCTAAGCAGTGTTTTAAATTTTTTATTTTCGCATCAAAGATTAAAAAACGGTATTAGATGGATTATCAATTTAAGCAGATAGAAAAGACGTGGCAAAAATTTTGGGCAGAAAATGCAACTTTTAAAGCGGAGGTAGATGAGAGTAAGCCAAAATATTATGTGTTAGATATGTTCCCTTACCCAAGTGGTGCGGGTTTACATGTTGGGCATCCGCTTGGTTATATTGCATCTGATATATTTGCGAGGTACAAACGCTTAAAAGGTTTTAACGTTTTGCACCCAATGGGATATGATTCTTTTGGTTTGCCGGCAGAACAATATGCTATACAAACGGGTCAGCATCCTGCAAAAACTACCAAAGCAAATATCAGCACATACCGCGAACAACTGGATAATTTAGGTTTTTCTTTTGATTGGAGTAAGGAAGTGCGCACCAGCTCGCCAGAATATTATAAATGGACGCAGTGGATTTTTATGCAACTTTTTGATAGTTGGTATAATAAGGAAACTGATAAAGCTGAGCCAATTTCTACCTTAATTGCAAAGTTGGAAACTATTCCGTCTGCGGAGATTAATACTGTTTGTGATGAAGATGTTTTTTCTTTATCGCCAAGCGATTGGAGTGCTTTTTCTGCTGAACAAAAACAAGCAGAATTATTAAAATATCGTTTAACTTTTTTAAAGGAAAGTACAGTTAATTGGTGCGCTGCTTTAGGGACTGTTTTAGCAAACGATGAAGTTAAAGATGGCTTTAGCGAGCGTGGCGGGCACCCTGTTGAGCAAAAGAAAATGATGCAATGGAGTATGCGTATTTCTGCTTACGCCGAGCGTTTGCTACAAGGCTTAAATAATATTGATTGGCCAGAACCGCTAAAGGAGATGCAACGCAACTGGATTGGGAAAAGCGTTGGTGCGATGGTGAAGTTTAGCTTGGAGAATCAAGAATTAAGTATCAAGAATCAAGATTCCTATATCGAGGTTTTTACAACACGTGTTGATACCATTTTTGGTGTTTCGTTTTTAGTAATTGCGCCAGAGCATGAGTTGGTTGCATCTTTAACTACGTCAGGGCAAAAATCAGCTATTGAAGCTTATATCTTGGCCACCAAAAAAAAATCTGAATTAGATCGTATGTCTGATGTGAAGACCGTTTCTGGTGCCTTTACTGGTAGTTATGCAACAAACCCTTTAAGTGGTGACAAAATACCAGTTTGGATTGCCGATTACGTATTGGCAGGTTACGGGACAGGTGCCGTGATGGGAGTTCCATCTGGCGATCAACGTGATTACCTTTTTGCCAAGAAATTTGATTTACCAATTCTTCAGATTTTAGATTCACAAAAAATCGAGAAAGAAGCAGACCCAACAAAAGAAGGAAAATATATCAATTCTGAAATTATTGATGGTTTAAACTATAAAGAAGCAACTTCTACTATCGTCAATAAGTTAAAGGAAGTGGGAATGGGTTACGGTAAAATTAATTACCGTATGCGTGATGCCATTTTTGGCCGACAAAGATATTGGGGCGAACCAGTTCCGGTTTATTTTAAAAACGGATTACCTTATTTAATAAAAGAGGAAGAATTGCCTTTATTGTTGCCAGAAGTTGATAAATATTTACCAACAGAAAGTGGTGAGCCGCCTTTAGGAAGAGCAAAAGATTGGAAATACCAAGATGAATACGAGTATGAATTAAGCACTATGCCGGGTTGGGCGGGAAGTAGCTGGTATTGGTATCGTTATATG
>JACMNZ010000299.1 GCA_014378285.1 Pseudopedobacter sp. | reverse complement strand
CTTCCTAATGTTTACAAACGAAAAATAGAATGTAAAAAACAATGCTCCACCAATCAATACAATAAGTACTATTGGTATTGAAAGTTTGTCTGTTATAGGAATTGATGTAAAAACTAAGGTCTCCCAAGCATCAGCTATTGGTGCAAATCCTTTATTTATTTTTTCATCAATCCCCTCAGCAAAACAAATGTTTGACAAACTGATAAAGGATAGAAATAAAAACAACGCTTTTAATAATTTTGAGTTCATGTTTTCTTTGATAGTTTAATTTAGAGAATATATTGTTTTTGATAAGATTATACAAATTTTAGCCTAAAAATAGTAGATTTCCTAAAACTAATTCGTAATAATCTTGATAAACAATAAAAAAAAGAAGGGTATTTTAAATTGATTTACTTTACTTTAGATTTTTATTTTCAAATTGATTTTATTTAAAACTTAACTAAACAAAAGATTTTATGAATTACAAAAAGCCGCTTGATGTGCTTTTAAGAGAAGCAGCCGAAACCGGTGAAGGCAGTTTAAAAAGAACTTTAACTAGCTTTAACTTAGTTGCCCTAGGTATTGGGGCAATAATTGGTGCTGGATTATTTTCATTAACCGGTTTAGCTGCCGCAAACAACGCAGGGCCAGCAGTAACCATTTCTTTTATAATTGGTGCAGTAGGTTGTGCTTTTGCAGGCTTATGTTATGCAGAATTTGCTAGCATGATACCTATCGCGGGATCTGCCTATACTTACTCTTATGCCACCATGGGCGAGTTTATGGCGTGGATTATTGGATGGGATTTGGTTTTGGAATATGCTTTAGGTGCCGCTACGGTTTCTATAAGTTGGTCGCAATATCTTACAAAATTTCTCCATTATTTTGATATTACTCTGCCCCATCAATTCACTATGTCTCCGTGGGATACGCCTGTATTGGTTGATGGTGTTATGGTACATGGTTACATGAACTTACCCGCAGTACTTATTATTGTAGCATTATCGCTATTATTAATTAGGGGAACCCAAGAATCTGCTTTTATAAACAATTTATTGGTGGTATTAAAGGTAGCTGTTGTTTTAGTTTTTATAGCGGTGGGGTGGCAATTTATAAATCCTTCTAACCACGTTCCTTATATCCCAGAAAATACTGGAAAATTCGGAGAATTTGGCTGGAGCGGGATAATTAGAGGTGCAGGGGTTGTTTTCTTTGCGTTTATTGGTTTCGACGCGGTATCTACTGCAGCCCAAGAGGCAAAAGACCCTAAGAAAGGGATGCCTATCGGGATTATAGGTTCTTTGATTATCTGTACAATTTTATATGTACTATTCTCTCATGTAATGACAGGTGTTGCCAATTATACTGAGTTTAAAGGTAGTGCTGCTCCGGTTGCGGTTGCAATTGCTAAAACACCTTATATATGGTTACAACAAGCAATAATTGTTGCTATTTTAGCAGGTTACACATCTGTAATTTTAGTGATGTTAATGGGACAATCAAGGGTTTTCTTTACCATGAGTAAAGATGGTTTAGTTCCGAAAGTGTTTTCGGATGTGCATCCAAAATTTCAGACTCCTTATAAATCAAATTTATTATTTGCTGTATTTGTAAGTCTTTTTGCTGCTTTTGTACCCGTGGCCATTGTAGGTGAAATGGTGAGCATAGGTACATTGTTTGCTTTTATATTGGTTTGTATCGGTATCATTTGGATGAGGAAAACAAATCCCGACACCCCACGCCCGTTTAGGACACCTTGGGTTCCTTTTGTACCAATTGCTGGTGTTGTTGTATGTTTTACCATGATGGTGTTCTTACCACTAGATACTTGGTTGCGTTTAGCCATTTGGATGATTATTGGAGTTGTGGTTTATTTCTTGTACGGAAAAAAACATTCTGTAATTAGAAAAGGATATTTAAATATCCCCAAAGACCCACCATCACCGAAGTTTTAGATTAAGATTTTATAACAATATTAGAAGGTTCGAGATGTTGAAATTGTCTCGAACCTTTTTTTTTAACGGCTTGTATAATATTAAATAATCTTTTTTGTGGAGTCTCTTTTGATGAGAATAGAATCTAAACTGATATTTTTAAAACCATCTTCTTGGTGTTTACCTTCAATTTCATTGATCAATAAAGTTGCTGCGGTTTTACCAATCTCATAAGCTGGTTGAGAGATGGTTGATAAAGAGGGATTTAATAATCTCGCAACTTTCAAATTTGAAAAAGTAATGATTTTTATGTCGTTTGGTATTTTAAGATTCAATTCATTGCAAATATCATAGGTGGCTATGGCCAAATTTTCTACAGAACAAAAAATCGCATCTGGTTTCTTATCAACTATAAAAGCTTTCAATACTTCTAAATCTAATTTCTTATCTGGTAAAAAAGTCTTCACCATACTTTTATCTACACTTAATCCGTAAGATATTATAGCATCAGCGTAAGCCTTTTCGCGTTTATCCATAGTAGATAAATTTGAACCAGCCTTTAAGAACATGATTTTTCTGCATCCCTGATTTAGTAAAAGTTTGGTAGCCTCTAAAGAATTGTCATAATCATTGCTTGTCACTTTAGAAACATTGATATCATTTAAAACACGATCAAACATAACCAGTTTTATCTTTCTTTCTAAAATTGCCTTTAAATGATCTGAAGAGTTTGTTTGTGAGCAAACAGAAATCAATACTCCATCTACCCTACCTCCTATCAAATGGTTAGTTATCCTTTGTTCTTTTTGAAAATCCTCATTAGTTTGATAAATCAAAACATAAAAATCTTTTTCTTGGCAAGCGGCTTCTACGCCCTTTATCACCAAACTAAAAAAATTGTTTGAAATTTCTGGAATAACTAAAGCAATGGTATTGCTCTTATGTTTTCTTAAAAAAGAAGCGAAGGGATTGGGCTGATAATTTAAGTCTTTTGCTAATTGCTGGACCTTCTTTTTTGTCTCGACATTAATTTCATAGCTATCAGTTAAAGCCCTAGAAACCGTAGAAACGGAAACCCCAAGTTGAACAGCTATTTCTTTTAATGTAACGTTTTTCATTAAAAAAGATTTTTAAATCCTAATTATTAATATTCTAGCGGGATAATTGGCTCTTTTTTACTAGTGCTCATGATCATCATGGTATGAAAAGTTTTAACTACGGTTATTCTGCTGATTTTTTGCATAATCAATTGCTCATAAGTTTTAATATCCTTAACATAAGCTTTTAACAAAAAATCACATTGGCCGGTAACATGATGGCATTCCGTAATTTCTTTTATTTCTCCAATCTCTTTTAAAAACGTCTGTATAGTATCCTGTTGATGAAAATCCAAAGAAACTTGGATAAAAGTTTTAATACCCAAACCCAATTTTTCTTCGTCAACCAGAGCGTGGTAACTTTTTATGTACCCAGAATTTTCCAGTTTCCTAACTCGCTCTAAAGTTGGCGCCGGAGAAAGCCCGATATATTGAGACAATTGTAGGTTTGTAATCCTACCGTTTTCTTGTAAAATTTTTAGAATATTGAAATCTATTTTATCTAGTTCCATTTTAAAGATTTATTACAAAAATATATTTATTCCATTAAAACCAAATTATATTTTAAAATAAAGACAAATTATTTTTAATTATTCTTTATAAACCAATTTTTAGGTTAATCTAAATTTTTTATTAGTTTTGAATAATTATATTATTATGAATTTATCATTCACTGAAGAAAACTATCTAAAAAACATTTTCCATTTAAATTTTAATGTGGATGAAAATGTAAGTACCAATGCTCTAGCTGAAGTTTTAAATACAAAAGCCGCATCTGTTACCGATATGCTTAAAAAACTATCGGAAAAAGAATTGGTAAATTATGAAAAATACCAAGGTGTTACCTTAACTAAAATAGGAGAGGAACAAGCAATTACCGTAATTAGAAAGCACCGTCTTTGGGAGGTTTTTTTGGTAGAAAAGCTAAATTTTAAATGGGATGAGGTGCATGATATTGCTGAAGAATTAGAACATATCAATTCAGAAAAATTAATTAATAGGCTGGATGAGTTTTTAAATTTTCCAAAAACCGACCCTCATGGAGACCCAATCCCTGATAAAAATGGTGTTTTAAAGTCTCAGGAATTAATACCTGTTTCTAAATTAAAAGTTGGAGATAAGGGTTTAATCAGCGGTGTAAGAGAGCATTCTGCCGAGTTTTTAAAGTATTTAGACAAAACCGGTTTAATCCTCGGCGAAAGCCTAAACATAATAGAAATCATAAACTTTGATGGATCGGTTATGCTTTTGATAAAAGGTAAACAGCAAATGATCAGTAGAGAAGTTGCCAACAATTTACTGATAGCAACATGAGCCAACAATCTAATAGTCTGGGCGAGGTACACTCGTCCATTAACATCGATAAAAGAAAAGGCTGGAAAAGAATTTTTGCTTTTTTGGGTCCGGCCTACTTGGTTAGCGTAGGTTATATGGATCCAGGTAACTGGGCAACAGACATTGCGGGTGGCTCTCAATTTGGTTACAAACTGATTTGGGTATTATTAATGTCTAATCTAATTGCCCTATTATTACAATCTTTAAGTGCCAGATTAGGAATTGTAAGAGGTTTGGATCTGGCTCAAGCATCTAAAAACGCTTATCCAAAATGGGCAAATTATCCCTTATGGATTTTAGCGGAAATTGCTATTGCAGCTTGTGATCTTGCAGAGATTATAGGTATGGCAATAGGTTTGAACTTATTGTTTGGCTTGCCATTAATTTGGGGAGTAAGCATTACAGTTTTTGATACGCTCTTACTTTTATTACTGATGAAACGCGGAATGAAATCGATAGAAATATTTATTATTTCATTGGTTTTTATTATTGGTATGTCTTTTTTTTTAGAAATGCTGATTGTTGAACCTATTTATGGCGATGTTTTAAAAGGGCTTATACCCAGCAAATTAGACGGAAGTGCATTATATATTGCTATTGGAATTATTGGAGCAACGGTAATGCCGCATAATTTATACCTCCATTCTTCTTTAGTACAAACCAGAAAGTTTGATCAATCTGATAAAGGGAAAAAAGAAGCTATTAAGTTTAACTTTTTTGATACTACTATTGCCTTAAACTTAGCGTTTTTTGTAAACGCTGCCATCTTAATTTTGGCTGCTGCGGCCTTTCATGAGAATGGTTTTTTTGAAGTTGCAGAGATTGAAGATGCGCATAAACTATTACAAAATCTATTTGGGAGCTCAGCTCCTGCCCTATTTGCAATTGCATTGATTGCAGCTGGGCAAAGTAGTACCATTACAGGAACTTTAGCCGGGCAAATTATTATGGAAGGCCATCTTAATTTAAGAATTCAGCCTTGGTTAAGAAGATTGATTACTAGATTATTAGCTATCATCCCAGCATTATGTACTATTATTTTTTTTGGCGAGGGGAGTTTAGGTAGCTTGTTAATATTAAGTCAGGTGGTATTGAGTTTACAGTTAGGATTTGCTGTAATTCCGTTAATCCATTTTAATTCTGATAAAAAATTGATGGGGCAATTTGCTATTAAACCTTGGGTTAAGGTTTTGGCTTGGTTAAGTTCTGCAATTATTATTTATTTAAATATCACCTTAGTAATTGGTGAAATTAAAGGTTGGCTTACAGGTGGTGGAAACCATTGGGCAATTTATTCTATTGTGATCCCAGTTGTTTTAGCTTGTTTGGCTTTATTAATTTATGTTTTCATCCATCCTTTCGTAAGCAAAGCAAAAGGTGATAAACAGTTAGTTCCACATGGTAAAGCAGCTAATTTTACAGAGGGGAATAAAATTCTATACAATAAAATTGGCATCACCACAGATTTCTCTAAAAATGATGAGAAAATAATTAGAAATGCTTTGGTGCAGGGGGGGAAGGATGCTGTTTATACTTTTATACACGTTGTAGAAACTGCTGCGGCAAGGTATAATGGTATTGATACTTTAGATAATGAAACCAAGCTTGATAAAGAAAGTTTAATAAAGTACCAATCAGATTTGCATAATTTAGGTTACAAAGCAGATTATCAAATTGGATTTGGAAACCCTGCTTTAGCGATTAGTAAAATTGTTAAAGAGCATGATTTAGACTTTTTAGTAATGGGAGCACATGGCCATAAAGGTTTTAAAGATATTATTTTTGGAACCACGGTTGATACAGTAAGACATAAAATTAATATCCCAATTTTAATAGTTAATTAAAATTGGTTGGTTATTGATTATTAATTGACAGATACAATACTATTTTGTTGGAGATACAGCAAATTCAGGATTAGCTTGAATTACTTTTCTAGTTTCGTTGGCCCAATCAATCAACAATTTACTTTGGGCGTTACTTAAACGGGCATCTTGATGAATAGCCTTGAAACTTTCCAAAGGCATCCAATGATCTTTTTGCGACTCTATCAATTCCTCCAGCTTATGATCTTGGCGTTTTAGAGAATAAGTGGTAAATTCATCAAAGTTAAAGTGTTTTTTACCATCCTTAATATGGCTGTCTAACCACCAAGCAACCGGCTGAATGTTATTATACCAAGGATAGCGGGTATTGTTGCTATGACAATCATAACAAGCAATGGATAAAATTTTATTCACCGTATCGGGCATTTGATATTTAGTTTTAATATTATTAACCTGTTCGCTGGCATTGATATTTTTATCGGGTCTGATAAATTGTATAACTATTAAAATCCCGATGATTGCAAATATTATTTTCTTAGCCATGATTTATTTCTTAAAATGTGAACTGATGATTAGGTTTAACTCTTCTGATATTTTACCATTAGTGGCAACGATATCGCAAGTCTCGAGAGGATTTTTACCGCCCTCAAAATCAAAATACTCTCCTCCTGCCCTTTCTACTATCAATAAACCCGCTGCAATGTCCCAAGGTTTTAAATTATATTCAAAATATGCTTCAAAACGTCCGCAGGCGGTGTATGCTAGATCAACAGAAGCTGCACCAATTCTTCTTAAACCATGGCATTTTTGCATCACTTCGGTAAAAAGATTCATGTAAGCATCCTGTCTTTTAAAATCGTAATAAGGAAAACCGG
>JACMNZ010000298.1 GCA_014378285.1 Pseudopedobacter sp. | reverse complement strand
AGTAACTATTACAGCTTCTGCCAATAACTTGTATAATGCCACGGCGAGCATCAATGGCGTGTCTGCAAGTATTTCAAACTATTCGCCCACTATGGCTACTGCTACTGTAATCAAAGCCATTATTCCTGCCACAGCAGTTTCAGGAACTTTAATTACTACTAATAACCTTGGTTGTCAGGCATCTAATGTCTTTACCGTTTTGGACAATATTGCGACCTCTTGTCAAGGTGGTTCGACTGCTAGTGAATTGTTTATTAGTGAATTTACTGATTCGAATTCTGGGGCATTATCCTATATTGAAATATATAATGGCACAGGAGTTTCTAAAAACCTATCCACTTATTCTCTAAAAACCGCAAATAATGGTGGAGCTTATAGCTTTACTCTTCCCTTAAACAATTTTAATTTAGCTTCTGGAAGCACTTATGTTGTAGCGGTTGGAAATGACAATTCTTGTTCGGCAGTTCCAGGAGGAAATGGTTTTTACGCAGCCCAAAGTTCATTAGTTGGCTCCGTAAACTTTACGACAAACGGTCATGATCATATTGGGTTATTTAATGGCGCAACACTAATTGATAGTTGGGGAGTTTTTGGAAGCAATAACTGGGCACCAGCATTTATAGGAATTGATGGAGCAACATTCAGAAGAAAAAACACAGCCACTTTACCAAGTACCACATATTCTAATTCTGATTGGAATATTGTAGACTACCTAGGAACAGGTGTTGGCTATTGTGCTAATAACGATTATTCAGATATAGGCATTTACAACTTTAGAGCAGGAATTCCACCAACGGTAAGTCCGTTGACGTATACGCCTACTTGCAAAGCAACAACTTTAACAGTCACCGGAACAGAAGGGTTTGTGGGAGGTAATCCTCTGGTTTATTCCTGGTATGCGGTTCAGAATGGTTCTAATACTTGGAATTTAATAGTAGATGGAGGTGTCTATTCAGGAGCTACCACCAATGCTTTAACTATTTCTGATATTGCTACATTACTTAATTATCAATTTTATTGTCAGGTAAGAGAAAATACTGCAACCTGTTATATTGCCAGTAATGCGGTTAAAATAACCTCATCTATAAGTACCACATGGCAGACTGGAAACACCTGGTCAAATTTAACTCCAACCCTAAACACTGCGGTTTTTATTAATAATGATTATGATACCGCAAATTTATTTTCGCCTAGTTTTGATGCCTGTAGTTTAACGATTAACAGCGCTAAAACAGTAACCATCAGGGCGACTAATTATGTAAACATTCAGAATGATTTGACCGTAACAGGAAATTTAAATATTGAAAATAACGGCTCTTTAGTAATGATTGATGACAGTGGCGTTGTTGCAAACACAGGTATTACTCAAGTTAAAAGAACTGCTGCCGGAATTAGAGGTTATGACTATGTTTACTGGTCATCACCAGTAACAGGGCAATTTGTAGATACTATGTACGCTAGTCCAGCTCCGGGTCCAATATATAAATGGAATCCTTTGGCTCCCAACATTAATCCTCTTAGTTCTGGAACATGGCAACCTGCAACGGGCGCAATGACCGCCGGAACTGGTTATATTGTCAGAGGTTCTAGCACTTATAGTATGGCCGCATCAAGTATTCCCAGCATTTTTACAGGTGCTGTAAATAGCGGAATTGTTCCTTCTACCATTAACAGAGGTTCGTATACCGGAGCAAACTATGCAGGTGCCAATACCGTCACGGTTACAAAATTTGATGACAATTGGAATTTAATTGGAAACCCATATCCCTCTTCTATAAAAGCTTTAGACTTTTTGACTTTTAATACCAATATTCAAGGATTTGTTTATTTATGGACCCATGGCACGGCACCCGTTTCTACAACAAATTCATTTTATAATTCGTTTGCCTATAATTATACTACCAATGATTATATAGCGTATAACGGAACTGGGACAACAAGTGGTCCTTTGGGTTTTAACGGTTATATTGCTTCGGGACAAGGATTTTTAGTGTCGATGAATGATGGTCCCGGATCTCCAGATCCCACTGCAACTCAAAATGTGAATTTTAAAAACAGCATGCGAAATAAGAATTACGCTAATAGTCAGTTTTACAGAACTTCGCAAGTTACAGACGAAAAGCATAGAATTTGGTTAGACGTACTCGATGCAAGCAATCAATCTGTGAGAACACTGGTAGGATATGTGCCCGAAGCTACATTAGGCTTAGACAGATTGTATGATGCATATAAAAATACTGCAAATGGATTGAATATTTATTCTCTTGCCCAAAATGAAACATTGACCATACAAGGAAGACCATTACCATTTGACAGTGATGATCAGGTTCCGATTGGCGTTCGAATTATGCAGAATGGCGAATATAAAATAGCCATTGCTGCCGTAGATGGTTTGTTTTCGCAAGTGACTCAAAATATTTATTTAGAAGACAAATTACTGGGAGTGATTTATGATTTAAGGCAAAACCCTTATATTTTTAATGCAACTGCTGGGATAATAAATGATCGATTTGTATTAAGATATAACAGAAGCACCTTAAAAAATCCTGATATTGGAACAGTGGACAACAGTGTGATTTTAATCGCCAATCATGGTCAGATTATCATTAAATCTTATGGCGAGAGCATTGAAAATGTAACAGTATTTGATATTTTAGGAAGACAATTGTTTGAAGCCAAATCAATAGGAAGCAAAGACTTTAAGGCCGATAATATCTCCGAAAGTCAACAAGCGCTGATTGTGAAAATAAAACTGGAAAACGGAATTATAGTAACAAGAAAAGTAATTTTATAAATTGTGTACTAATCTAAAACCAAATCACCAAAAAAAAACGAAAATCTTAATGAAGGTAATTTAAAATCTTATTATGAATTTTAAAAAAAAAAATGAACTGTTACTGTTCAAATTGATGCTTGTACTTCTTTTAGTGAAGGCTAATTTTGTATTAGCTCAAAATCCTTATATAAAAACAAATAGTGGTATTGGACAATATGGGTATTTAGAAAAAGATGCCACCACAACCATGTTACTGAATTCAGGTTCTTATGCTAACATATATCAGCTTTTTGGAAGGACATTTTTAAACGGCACTAACATACCTACTTATCCTATAACGGCAATAAATAATTGTGGTGGAGGGAATGTTGATCAAACGACCGACAATTATGTTTTTGGAGCTAATGCTGTGCCCGGATTAATTGCTTATACTTCTGTTCATGCTGATTATTGTTTTGGTGGTGGCAATTCATACGGTGGTAATCCCAACCAAATTGGTTTTTCCGAGAGACAACATTATATTTTTGATATTTCAGACAGGCCTTCAGATGTTACCTCAAGTGTCATTCAGTTAAATCCTGGCGCAATAAACTCTACCAATAATGTTGTAATGTCTGTTAAGATAGATTTTGGTGCTGTTTCTTCAAGAATATTACAACGTTTCTGGATTCAAAATACAGGTTCATTAGCCGAAGCTACCGAAATTGCCAATGATGGCTTTAAACTGTATTACGAACCGGCAACTGGCTCTGAAGTTTTT
>JACMNZ010000297.1 GCA_014378285.1 Pseudopedobacter sp. | reverse complement strand
TCTATGTTTCTGATTACCGAAAAAGAGAATTTTGATATTTTAGGTACTTATATATTTAGTGAAATTGAAAATGATTTCGGCAATTCAAATTTTGGGCAGATTAAAGCAAACAGGGGGATTGGCGCTTATCAAAATTATGGAAGAAATGAATTAAGGGCTGATGTTTATGCAAGTGATCTAAAATTCAATTTCGATACAAAAAAAGGTTTTTGGGAGACTGGGATTAGATTGCAATACGATAAAATTGCGGATGTTTTGAAAGAATTTGAGCTGATTGATTCTGCTGGATACGCCATCCCAAATAACTTTAATAATTTTAGTTTGTTAAGATCTGTTGATGCTTCAAATAGTGTTAATACTTTAAGATATAGTGCTTATGTTCAAAATACTGGAGACATTAATCCTAAAATTTCATATACTGGCGGTATAAGGTTTAATTACAATAATTATACTGGCGAAATTTTAACAAGTCCTAGGATTGTTTTTGCCTATAAACCAAATAACCAAAAAGATATAGTTTATCGCTTTGCAACAGGTTTATATGCCCAACCGCCCTTTTATAGGGAAATAAGAAACTTTGATGGCAATTTGAACAAAAATGCAAAATCCCAAAAATCATTGCATTTTGTTCTTTCATCCGATTATAATTTTAAAAGTTGGGGAACTAATTTAAGGTTTAGTGCAGAAGCTTATTATAAAGACCTCTATAATTTAACGCCTTATGATATCGAAAATCTTAAAATAAGATATTATGCCAATCAAAATGCAAAAGGTTATGCAGGTGGTTTAGATTTTAGCCTTAGCGGCGAGTTTGTGAAGGATTTAGAATCTTCATTTAGGATTTCATTCATGAAAACTGCAGAAGATATAGATGGGGATTCTTACATCCAAAAAAACGAAGACGGATCTACCCAAACCATTTATCCAGGCTATATTAAAAGACCAACAGATCAAAGGGTAAATTTCTCGGCATTTTTTCAGGATAAATTATTTAAAAGCCCCACTTACAAAGTCCACATGAATTTATTGTATGGTTCTAAACTTCCAACAGGGCCACCGGCTTCACCTCGTTATGCCCAGACCTATAAAATACCGGCTTATAAACGTTTCGATATTGGTTTTTCTAAAGATATATTAGATCCAGAAAGTTCTCATAAACCTAAACTTTTAAACAAATATTTTAAATCGATAATTATTTATGCGGAAATTTTTAATGCTTTAAATATTGATAATACGGTTTCTTACCTTTGGGTTACCGATGTAAACAATCTAAAATTTGCTATCCCTAATTATTTGACATCACGTCAATTGAATGTCCGTTTGATTACTAAATTTTAAAATAAATTAGGTATCCGCAATGTTTATCATAAATTTGAAAATAATTTAAATCGATAATAAAATCATTAAAAATATAAGATAAAGTAGTTTTTGTATCGATAAAAAATAAAAATAACCTCAAACTAAATAAATATGAAACATAATTTTGGCGCAGGCCCATGTATCTTACCTCAAGAAGTATTTAAACAAGCATCTTACGGAGTTTTAGATTTTAACGATACAGGCTTGTCCATTTTGGAGATTTCACATAGAGATCCAGAATTTGTAGCAGTAATGGATGACGCAATTGCTTTGGTTAAAGAATTATTGAACGTTCCTGCTGGATATTCTGTTTTGTTTCTACAAGGTGGCGCAAGTTTACAATTTGCTATGCTTGCTTACAATTTATTGCCAGAGGGTAAAAAAGCAAGTTATATAAATACAGGTGTTTGGTCTACAAAAGCAATTGAAGAAGCTAAACTATTTGGTGAAGTTGATGTAATTGCATCTTCTAAGGATAAAAACTTCTCTTACATCCCAAAAGATTATACAGTTGCCGCGGATAGTACTTATTTACACTTCACTTCTAACAACACTATTTTTGGTACAGAATTCCATACATTTCCTGATGCTAAACATCATGTAGTTTGCGATATGTCTTCTGATATTTTTAGTAAAGAAATTAACGTTGTAGATTTTGATTTAATTTATGCTGGAGCTCAAAAAAATATTGGTCCAGCTGGTGCAACTTTGGTTATCGTTAAAGACGAAATTTTAGGTAAAACAGGTAGAGCAATTCCTTCCATGTTAGATTATCAGAAGCAAATTGCTGCCGAATCTATGTACAACACACCTCCGGTATTTTCTGTTTATGTGGCCATGTTAAATTTGAGATGGTTAAAAGCTAAGGGTGGCATTGCAGCTATTGAAAAAGAAAACATCGCAAAAGCAAAAGCATTATATACCGAAATTGATAGAAACCCATTGTTTAAAGGAACTACTGCTGTTGAAGATAGATCAAATATGAGCGTTTGTTTTGTAATGGAAAATCCAGAATTGGAAAAACCATTTTTAAAATATGCCGAAGAAAAAGGTTGTATCGGGATTAAAGGACACAGAAGTGTAGGAGGTTTTAGAGCATCTTTATACAATGCGCTGCCAATTACTAGTGTTCATGTTTTGGTAGAAGCCATGCAAGAATTTCAAGAAAAAAACTAAACAAACCAAATAAAAATAATGAGAATTTTAGCAAACGACGGAATAGACCCAATTGGAAAAAAACTTTTGGAGGAAGCCGGAATTGAAGTTGATACCAATCATATCCCGCAAGACCAATTAGCTGCAAAGCTTAATGATTACGATGGGATTACAGTAAGAAGTGCTACTAAAGTTAGAAAAGATTTGATTGATGCATGCCCTAACTTGAAAATTATTGGTAGAGGAGGAGTAGGGATGGATAATATTGATGTAGAATATGCAAAAAGCAAAGGTATTGCAGTAGAAAATACACCTGCATCATCTTCTCAATCTGT
>JACMNZ010000296.1 GCA_014378285.1 Pseudopedobacter sp. | reverse complement strand
TTTGGCCAAATATTTAATCTTACTGCCTCTGCAATTAAAGTAAAAGAACCTGATATTAATGCCTGCGATGCAATAACTGCAGCAGCCGTAGCGATAGAAATACCAAATATTAAAAACCAATCTGGCATCATTCTATAAAAAGGGTTTCTATCATCTAATAGTTGATTTTGAATTTCCCACAAGTAAACACCTTGTCCAAAATAATTTAGCAGTAAACATGTTTTAACGTATATCCAACTTATCCTAATATTTTGCTTACCGCAATGTCCTAAATCAGAATATAACGCTTCTGCACCCGTTGTACAAAGAAATACAGCTCCTAATATTGCTAAGGCTCCTGGTTTATTTACTAATAAATCAAAAGCATAATAAGGATTTATAGCCCTTAAAATCATTGGATATTTAACAATATAGCTAATCCCCAAAACTCCCATCATGGTAAACCAGATGAACATGATTGGACCAAAAGCTTTACCCACTAATGAGGTTCCAAACTGTTGGATGATAAATAAAACGGTAATAATTGCAATTACAATAGGGATAGTTTTTAAGCCTGGATAAAAAATCTCTAGCCCTTCAATAGCGGCAGAAATGGTAATTGGAGGTGTGATAATTCCATCTGCTAAAAGCGCACATCCACCAATAATTGCTGGAATGACTAGCCATTTTGCCTTTCGCTTAACCAAAGAATAAAGAGAAAAAATACCTCCTTCCCCTTTATTATCAGCGTTTAGGGTAATTAAAACATATTTGATTGTGGTTTGAAGCGTAAGCGTCCAAAAAACACAGCTTAATCCACCCAAAATAAGGTCTTGGGTAATTAAATGTTCTCCAATAATAGCTTTAAATACATATAATGGAGAGGTTCCAATGTCGCCGTAAATTATTCCAAGACTAATTAATACACCAGCTGCAGATAATTTGTTTAAATTATTGTGTTTAGACACTTTTTAAAAATTTGAGTCTACAAAAGTAAATCAAATAATAAACTACGCAACCAAATAATCAATATTTCGTATATCATAAATGTGAATTAATAATTGTGTTAAAATTTGTTAAACTGCAAAATATAAATTTAGATTAATGAAAATTCTGAATTTTTTGTTATACTTTTGAGTTATAGATCAGTAAATGAAAAATAAATACTTTAAAACAACGTTTGCAATCCTATTTATCTTAGCGAATTTCGCTTTGATAGTTCCTGCGCTATCTAAAAGTATTTATTCATTGTCTGATACAATTATCAATAACACTTTAAAAATTAAAGATAATAGGCCAAACCGTCCGGTTTTTAAGAACACTATCCCAGCAGATTTTGATAGTTTTATGTTTAGGATGACTTCCTTAAAAATTGGAGCGAAAAACAATCTAACTCAAAGCGCTTCCAAATCGGATAAAACATTATCAAACGTAAGTTTAGAATTAACAAATCCAATTGATAATGTAAAGATTTATCCAAATCCTGTTTCTGACCAGCTTAATTTATCTTACAGTTTAAAAAAACAAAGTTTGGTTACCATAAAAATTATGGATGTTTTGGGAAATGAAGTAGCTGTTTTAATGTCCCAAAAAATGGATGCAGGTAATCAAAACAACAAATTTTTTATAGAATCTAAATTGAATTCTGGTTTCTATTTTGTGAGGATTGTTGCAGGTTCAGATTCAATCATCAAAAGAATTTCAGTATTATAAATCAATTACTAAAAAAATATTTAGCCCTGATGAAAAAAATCATCGGGGCTTTTTTATTTTAGCCCATTAAACATAACAAAAATGAAAATCATAGCCGTAGGTAGAAATTACAGTGAACATGCAAAAGAATTAGGTAATCAAATTCCAGATAAACCAGTTTTATTTTTAAAACCCGATACCGCTGTTTTAAAAAATAATAAGCCTTTTTATCATCCTTCTTTTTCTGAGGATATACATTTTGAAGTAGAAGTTTTATTGAAAATTTGCAAAGAAGGTAAATCTATAGCAGAAAAATTTGCGCATAAATACTATGACGAGATTGGTTTGGGAATAGATTTTACGGCTCGGGATTTGCAATCGGTTCAAAAAGCCAAAGGTTTGCCTTGGGAAATAGCCAAAGCTTTTGATAATTCTGCTGTGGTAAGCGATTTTTTTTCTATAGCTGTTTTTGAGGATATTAATCATTTACAATTTAATCTTTTTGTTAATGAAGAGCTGAAACAAAACGGAAACACCTCAGAAATGCTCAATAGTTTTGATAAACTTATTGCTTATGCTTCTCGGTTTTTTACCTTAAAAAAAGGAGATATAATTTTTACAGGAACACCGGCGGGTGTTGGCAAGATAAATATTGGTGATAAGCTAAAAGGAAATTTAGGACAACATGAGCTGCTAAATTTTGAAATAAAATAATTTCCTCCAAAATTCTACCATGAACTCTATTAAAAAAATAGTCATCGCTTTTTCATTTTTCCTTTTTCATCAAAATTTAATCGCCCAAGTAAATTCTGTCCCTGCCGTTGCAAAAGATTATTTCATAAATCCTTTAGATATAAAACTTTATTTAGCAGGGAGTTTTGGCGAGATAAGAGCTAATCATTTCCATTCAGGTATTGATATTAAAACTAACCAAAGAGAAGGTTACCCAGTTTATGCCGTTGCAGATGGCTACATTTCTAGAACTAGGGTACAAATTGGTGGTTTTGGTAATGCGCTTTATATTGATCACCCAAACGGAATAACCAGCGTTTACGGACATTTAAAAAAGTTTAATCCATTGATTGCACAAGTGGTAAAAAACAATCAATACAGAGAACATTCTTTTACGCAGGATTTAATGCTAACACCAATAGAAATTCTTGTAAAAAAAGGTGACGTAATTGCTTGGTCTGGAAATACTGGTGGTTCTGCTGGGCCACACTTACACTTTGAACTTCGAAATACCAAAACAGAAGAAACTATTAATCCACTTTCAATGGGTATTGAAATTGCCGATCATATTCCACCAGTAATACGCAGTTTTTATGTTTATCAAATTAATGAAAGACCATTTGATGAAAATACACCAAAACAAGCTTATAATGTTCATGCAAAAAACGGAAATTATAGCTTGAACCAAAATAATGAAATTTCTGTTAACGGACAATTTGGTATAGGCATAGTGGCTTATGATCAGTTTGATGGTGCAGCAAACAAAAACGGACTTTTTTCTACAACCATTAAATTAGATGGAAACGTCATCTATCAAACAGTTATCAGCAAGTTTTCATTTGATAATACCAAAGCCGTAAATGCTTACATCGATTATGCATATAAACTAAAATCAGGTATTATATTACAAAAAGGGTTTGCCTCTCAAAACCCCAAAGTTAAATTTTATAATTTGTTAATAAATAATGGGTTAATAACACTTACTGACAAAGATTTACATAACATAGAATACATTCTCAAAGATATTAAAGGGAATACAAGCACACTATCATTTGCTGTTAAAAATAACCCTAATTTGGCCTTAAAAACTGTAAAAAAAGATACAGGAAACAAAATGCTGTGTGCAGAAGAAAACAATTTTAAAAACGATGATATAAAGCTGAATATACCAAAAGGCATTCTTTATAACGATTTAGATTTTTTATTTA
>JACMNZ010000002.1 GCA_014378285.1 Pseudopedobacter sp. | reverse complement strand
TTATTAAACAATAAAGCTAAAGTTGTTTCTAAAAATGCAATTGCAGAACATTTAAGTGGACAATCTGCATTATATTTTGATAACTTTGATATCATATATACTCATATAAAAAACTTGAAAAAGAAATTAGGTATTGCCGGAGATTACATCAAAACGGTTTATGGTACGGGATATAAAATAGTCTAAATTTGAAATTACTTAATTATAGTTCAAGGCAATATCTGTGGCTTTCTGCCGTCATCATTCTTCTAAGCATTCCAAGCTTTTATTTTGTTGTTAATTCTTTATTTCTAAAATCTACAGATGAAACATTAAAAAAAGAGGCAGCATTAGTTCCAACCTATCTTAGTAAATTAAAAACCGAAACCGATTTAAACTTTTGGAAAAACATTGATCATGATGTTATCATCACAGATTTTGACCAAAGCAATTTTAACGGCAGACCATATACCAAAGAGGTTTACAATCCTGAAAGTAAGGAAGATGAACGTTACCGAATATTAGAAACTAAAACTAAAATATTTGGGAAAATCTATACTATTTCTTTTAAGGTTTCTTTAGTAGAAAATGATGACTTGATCCAAAGCATTTTAATTATTCAAATTACTTTATTACTTCTATTATTTATTGGCTTTCAATTAGTTAATAGAAGTATTAGCAAAAAGATATGGCAACCTTTTAATAAAATACTTATATTTTTAAAGGAGTATGATTTAGATAAAAAAACACCATTAAACGAAGAGGTTTTAGGTATAGATGAATTTAATGATTTGAATTTGGAAGTAAACGGTTTAATCAGTCGGACAGAAAAAACATACCATCTACAAAAAGAATTTACAGAAAATGCAGCCCATGAATTACAAACTCCTATTGCAATCATCAAGACTAAACTAGATCTATTTCTTCAGGAATCTAATCTTACAAAAAACCAAAGCTTAATTGTAGAACAAATTAGTTACGTATTGCAAAAATTGGGCAACCTTAATAAAAATTTACTTTTACTATCAAAATTAGAAAACCAGCAGTTCCATTTTGATGAGGATGTGGAAGTAAAAGAGCAAGTAATAAACGCAATTGAAAATTTAAACTTTTTCGCTGAGGCAAAATATCAACAAATCTTATTTAACAAACCAAAGGAAGTTTCCATTAAAGGGAATTTGAATTTATTTTCGCAATTAATCCAAAATCTTCTAATAAATGCCATACAACATTCTTCAAAAGGTACAATTATAAATATTGTTTTATCAAAAGAAGATTTAACAATCAGCAATGAAGGAAAAGAATTTGATTTTTCTGAAGAGAAATTATTTTCTAGGTTTTCTAAAACTATAGAAAAAGACCAGAAAGGTAATGGATTAGGTTTGGCTATATCAAAAAAAATTGCAGAAGTTCATCAATTAGATTTAAACTACAAGTACCACAATGCCAAGCATTGTTTCATTATCAATTTTTAATTCAGTTTTTTAACAGATTGCAGGTTTATATTTATAATAAAAACTTACAAAATGAAAAAGAAAATTTTTACAGCCATCATAGTCGTTGCAACTTTCACATCCTTAAACACTTTCGCTCAAAACATTCCTGCTGCAACAAAGAAAAGTTTAACCAAGACCTATCCCAATGCTAAAGACGTTAAGTGGGAAAAAGAAAACAGCAATTACGAAGCCGGTTTTCAACAAGATGGTAAAGAATTGTCTTTGGTAATTGATGCAAAGGGAAATATCTTAGAAACGGAAACCGCTATCAAAACCACAGATTTACCACAATCTGTTTTATCTTTCTTAAAATCAAAATTTGGCAACAATTTAAAAATTAAAGATGCAGCTAAGATTAAAAAAGCTGATGGTAATATAATTTACGAGGCTGAAGTTAAAGGATTAGATTATTTGTTTGATGCAAATGGTAAATTTATCAAAACAGCTAAGGATTAATTTTTTAGTTTATTTGGGCGCTTTTACACGCTTTCCACTTTATCTTTTGTCCGCCAACTGGCGGACAAAAAGGATGTCGTTTCAATCGTTAGCGCAATACTAAAGTAAAATGAATTTGGATTTTATCTAAATTCATTTTTACTTTATAATATAAAATCTTCAAATAGCTTTTCTAAAGTTAAATCGAGATTTTTACTAAAGCCAGGATGTGGTTTAGAGGTTTGAATAATGGTACTTCTTGTGGCTGTTAACCACCTAAAACGAGATGGAACATCTAAATCTAAAATTGGAGAACCGCATTTAATCCCTTCACAAATACATTTAAAAACATGAAGATGTTGCTCTAATTCTTTTAAATCCAAATCAAAAAAAATGGCTTTTAACCTCTCCTCATTTAATTGATATTTTACTTTTAAAAAGTTTTCTTTTTTACAGAATAAAACAACGCCCACATTTAAAAACTCTTCACGTTCTACCCTTGGCACAAAGCGAAGAATAGCGTATTCAAATAAATTTTTATCTAGCATCGTTTGCAGATTTAACAAAAATATCGGCGTATTTAATCCTATTATTTAAGAAAAAAGAATATGCTTTTTTATACTCATCTGGAGAACTAAAATGATCTCCATGTAACCAATCATCAGGAATTAACCGAACTGTTTTTTCTATAAAATCAGGGTTTAATAAATTAGAAAACATAAAACTAACTTCCTCTATTTTAGTAGCTTGAGCTAGTAGAATATGGTCTTTAATTAAAGGGAACGATGATAATGAAGATTTCTGATAATTATCCCAAGAATGGTGAAAATATAAAGCCGCACCATGGTCTATCAACCAAATATCTTTATGCCATACTAACATATTTGGATTTTTAGCAGTACGGTCCATGTTCATCAATAAAGCATCTAACCAAACAATTTTTGATGCTAAAGTTTCATCAATTTTTGCTACTCCAGGATCGTAAGTGATAGAACCGGAAAGGTAATGTAAGCCCAAATTTAAACCCGTACTAAATTTTAATAAATCTTGTATCTCTTCATCTGGCTCTGTTCTTCCAAACGCTTCATCTAAATCTGCAAAAACCAATTCAGGTACATTAAACCCTAATTTTCGGGCAATCTCTCCTCCTATCAATTCGGCAATTAAGGCTTTTGTACCTTGTCCTGCTCCTCTAAATTTTAAAACGTATAAAAAACCATCTTCTCCTTCTACAATAGCGGGCATAGAACCACCTTCTCTTAATGGAGTTACATATCTATTTACATTTATGCGTCTTAATATTAATTCTTGTGGCATGTTTTCACCTTCTTAAATGTTTGGTGTTATTGTTGGTAATTAAATGAAATTCTATTAGCCAAATTAATACATTTAAATTTTATATCAATCTTAAATAAAATCAAGAAATAAATTTTAATAATTGATGGCAAAAAAAATTACTACACAAAATGGTTTAAAAGTCTTAAAATCATCCTATAAAAATCTTACACAAAATGATGCTTTGAGAATTGCGGCTTCCACTGCTTTTTTTGGCACATTTGCAATTCCTGCAATTTTGGTAGTTATTCTTCAAATATTTGGCATTTTCTTAAACAGGAAACAATTCTCGCAAAATATAATCCAAAAATTAACCCAAATTATAGGTGAAAATAGTGCCTTAGAAATTAAACACATCTTAAAAAATTTATTAGGAATAGGACAAAATTGGTTCTTTACCTTATTGACGCTTGTCTTTTTAATTTTTGTTTCTACAACCTTATTTGTGGTCATCAGAAATTCTATTAACCAATTATGGTGTATAAGAATTAATAAACATTTAGGTTTTGCTTTCAATTTAAACCAAAGATTAAAATCATTGGCAATTATATCTTTTGGAGGATTTTTACTGATTTTGGCTTTTATAATTGAAGGTGTTAGGTTATTTTTAGAAAAACAGTTTGATGGAAAAATTACTTTTTTAAGTGATTTTTTAAATGAGGCTATATTTTTTATTATTACTACAACTTGGTTATGTATAGCTTTTAGATTTATTGCAAATGGGCAGCCAAAATGGAAATCCGTAATAATGAGCGCATTATTTACTGGTATTTTGCTCACTTTTGGTAAGGTAATAATGAGATATTTTTTGGTAAACTCTAATATCAATGAAATTTATGGTACATCTGGTGCTATCTTATTAGTGATGTTATTTATATTCTATTCATCTTTCATTTTTTATTTTGGAGCTTGTTTGGTTAATTCAATTTGCGAAGAATTAGAAATCCCGATTGAACCTTCTGATAATGCGCATAAATTTAAAACAGAAAAAATAGAACAAAAGCGGACGGTTATTTGAGGTTAATTTTCTAATAGGTATTATAATTGTATAACTTTAAAAAAATATTTAACATGAATAAAACATTTGATATTTCTATAAATATAATGGGCGATTTGAAATCTAGAATTGCTCAGGTAAATAAAAGCGAAAACTCTAATAATTTTGACATTACCTTACCGGATGGTAATCAGATTGCTATCAAATTTTCTGAAAACGGAGAATTGGTACAAACTATTGGGATACCTTTAGATAGTAACACTTTACACAGTATAAGCGAAGCAATAAAAAAATCTAGTTAATTTTCTTAAATCCCACGAGAGCCAAATTTTGTATTTGTAAAAACCCTTTGTCTCACCAAAAAAACATCCCCTTAACCAAAAATTATTTTTTTAGGTGGGCTTCTTTTTCAATAAGCGATTAATCTTAAAAATCTTTATATGGTTTTTCTTACATGAAATCCTTTCATGTAAGAAATAAACAGCTTTAGTGGCATTTATAAACAAATGAATGTGATATCTAGAAGTATGATGTTCACATCTTTCATATCACATCCTTTCCATTGCAAAAGAATATTTATATAATTTTTTAAAGCAATTCCTTAACTAATCCTGCTAAAATTTTATAACGATAATTTGGCGTCCAAACTATAAAATTGGCTATATATCCTTTTAAAAATATCATTTAAATTTAAACCAGTCTACTTTAAAAGATGTTGAATCATTAGTTGTAAATCTTAGCCAAACAGCGTGGATAC
>JACMNZ010000295.1 GCA_014378285.1 Pseudopedobacter sp. | reverse complement strand
TTAGAGACCCAACATTTTCCAGACTCTCCAAACCATCCTAACTTTCCATCAACAGAGTTGAAACCTGGCGATACTTATAAAACCACATCAATTTATAAGTTTAGCACTAAATAATTTACTTCAGTTCAGTTCCTTGCCATCAACAAGGAACTGAACTATTTATTGGTTTAAATTTATTTTATATCTTTTAGTATTTGGTTTGATAAACTTATAAAATCACTATCATAATGATGACCTCCCGGCAAATTATATACTTTAATGCCAGTCTTTACAAATTTCTCTTTTAAAGCCAGGTTTTCATCTTCACCAAAAAAGCAAACTGGTTTTACTGATTTTATTTTTTTAAATTCATTTAATACGTTATACTTTTCCTTTCCCTCATTAATATCTAACATATCAGAAAGATGGATTTCAAAATCGGCAAATTCATCAGGAGATAGCGCAAAAATATTGATTAATTTAGATTTCATTTCCGAGTTTAGTCTACTAGCAATAAACGGAATCAAAGAAGCTCCAAAAGAAAAACCGGCTAAAATAAATTTGTCCTTATGTAGTTTTAAACGATAGTAATTGATGCATTCTTCAATTTCTGTACTTGTTATATCTGGCGTCTTTGCATTCCAAAAATAAGATTGAGCATCCAAGCCTACCACAGCATAACCTTTTTTAGCAAAACTTTCTGCCAATGAATGGTCAAAACTTGTCCAACCTCCATCTCCAGAAATCATAAATATAAAAGGCAAATTTTGATTAATGCTTGAATTTATTAAGGTAGTGGGTAAATTTTCTCTAAACTTTATCAACTCTTCTGCGTTTGAGCCAAGTGCTTTTCTCTTTTCATAATAAGGTAAGGAGCTGAGTATTTTTTTGTAAGCGATATTAAATTGTGGTAACCAATGATCAGCAATAGAAAAGCCATGCCCAACATTTGTTAGCGCAATCAATTGAGCGTTTTTAACACCTTTTAAAAAAGTATTCGTTTTATTATAATCACATTCTTTGTCCTTCAATCCATTTAAGGCGATAAAAGGATCGGATAAGTTTTTAGTTTGGTCTAAATAAAAAGACTTTCCTTTTTTTAATACATATAGTGATAATCCATTGCCTTTACAAAGCGGTTTATTTATTTCGATATCTGGTGAAAAACCTAAAGCAATGGCACCTTTAAAAGTATTTGCAGGAGCCTGTGATAAAATTCCATAAACCAAAGTAGCCCCATAAGAATAGCCAATTAAAATAGGCTTTTTATATATTGGAAACTTATATTTCTTCTGTATCATTATGCTCAAATTCTCAAAATCTGCAGCAGGATAATAACATTTCGAGGAAAGTTTTTCTAAAGAATTTCTATAATATTTAGCATCTATACCAAGAACCAAGGCCCCTTGTAAAGCAATATTTTTTGCCATGTTAATTACTCCATGTTCCCAACCTCCATCTCCAGAAACAAATAAAGCGATAGAAGTTGGGGTTTGTTTTGGATGATAAATCTTGATTTTGCCAAATGCCCCATAGTTTAAAGAG
>JACMNZ010000294.1 GCA_014378285.1 Pseudopedobacter sp. | reverse complement strand
TTATTCCAAAAACCCGCCGTGTAAGTAAAATTACCCACAAATGTTGAAACTGGACAAGTCAAGGAAACATTAATTGTAAAATTTTGGTTAAAAGCCGCGCTTTTAAGTGTGCTAGATGTTAATGTGAAAGCAATTTTTTTACCACTTTGCACGGCGCCACCTTCCAATAATTTAATTGGAAAACTTCCAGTAGATGTTCCCGCTTTTAAAGTCATTGTCTTACTAGCGATAGTATAATCTACTCCTTCTACAGCTGTTGATTTAGTTTTATTTACTACTAATGTAACATCGCTATCCGCGTCTACTTGTTTTGCAACACCGAAAGTAATATTGTAATTAGTAGAACCTGATCCAACCAACACTAAAACATCTGCTGAGCTCTGAGGAGCGGTAAATAACAAAAGAGAGTCTCCATTGTAAGCCAACTCGCCATCGTTTCTGCATGAGTTTATGAGGAACATCATTGCAAAAATTGTTAATATTGAAAATATTTTTTTCATTTTTATAATTTTATTTAAAATAATTAATATCCTGGATTTTGTGTAATTACGTTATTTGAAGTAAGTTCCACTTGAGGGATTGGAAGTGCAAACTTATTACTAGTAAGCGGTAGGTTTACTGGGTTCGCTGCAGGATAATTTGCGGAAGATGAAGTGTAATCTGCAGGATCTCTATCTAACTTAGCTCCGGCTTTTGTACCAATTCTTTTAAGATCAATAAATCTAT
The DNA here is from genome assembly GCA_014378285.1 of Pseudopedobacter sp. Taxonomy (GTDB): domain Bacteria; phylum Bacteroidota; class Bacteroidia; order Sphingobacteriales; family Sphingobacteriaceae; genus Pseudopedobacter. Next base: position 4,289 of record JACMNZ010000294.1, on the reverse strand, counting down.
AGCCTTCAAATGCAAATTCTATTCTTCTTTCATCTAAAATACCTTTCCAAGCAGCAGTTGGTGAACTATAAACTTGTAAAGGAAGTGCTGGTGTTCCTGTAGTGAGATTAGGAAATATACGAACTTGTCTAATTTCATTTACAGCCGCTGCTGCTCCCGGTAAATCTGACGCTGCTGCTCTTGCTTCTGCTCTAATTAAGTACATTTCAGATAGTCTCATGATTTTAATATCATTATTAAAACCAGGGGATGCTGTTGTTGCGGCAGTAGTAGATCCAATGGCGGTTCCACCGTGCTTATTTACAACTAAAACATCAGAATTTCTGTAATCTGAAGAAGTTGAATAATTTGCATCTATCTTAGAAGTTGGCGCAACCATAGTACGATATCTTACATCCGTGTAAGCTGGATTCTTCATTGCATCAAATGTATTGTTTGCAGCTACCTTATTAAACAACGCTCTACTTATTTCATAAAAAGGTGAACCTGTAAAATTCGGTGTTATAGAGCACCATGCATTATGTAAAGAGAAGGGTTGTCCATTTTGAAGTGGTGTTCTTTTCAAACGGAAGATTGTCTCAACATTTGATGCCTCATCATCTGTAAAAAAGACTCGTTGATAAGCTGCAGCAGAATTAGCCAATATCAAACCAGATTGTGTAATAACTTGATTGGCATAGTTTTCTGCATTTGGGTAATCTCCTTTGTATTCATAAGCACGCGCTTTAAGACCTAGTGCGAAAAATTTGTTAGCGGTTGTTTTATCTAAACCTGCGGCACCAAGAGAATTATATATTGCAATAGACTGATTACAATCTGCTTGAATTAAATCATAAAACTGTTTATTAGTTGCACGCTGTCTATTGCTAGCTGCAGTAACATCAAAAACTCGGTCTGCTAAAATACCCGCAAGAGCAGTATCAGATGTCATATCTGTCGTAAAATAAGATAGAATCTGAAGATGACAATATGCTCTCAGAGCATAAGCTTGTGCTAAGACTTGTTTTCTTGTAATTTCATCTGAAGTACTACCAGTAGGAACGGTCGCAGAAAAAGCAATTACTCTATTTATATAGGCAAGTGCAACATAATCACTTCCCCACAAAGCATTTGGCAACAAAACTTGAGGTGTCATCAAAAAGAAATATTCATTATCGTTTGAAATTCCTTGTCCTCCATTTGCGTATCCAATACCGCATTCATCTGTAAAAACAGACACTTCCTCTGACTCTGTTCTAGAATTAACAGCAGAATAAGCAGAATTTAGCAATAAAGATAAATCTGAGACGTTTTTTATAGCCACTTCTTGCGTTAACGCCCCCGGTGTATAGGGTGATAGTAAATCTCTGTTGCAAGAAGTCAATAAGACACTTCCAAACAGTATTGATTTTATTATATTTTTATTCATTTTATATACTATTTAAAATTAAAATTTAACAGATAAACCTAAAGTATAAATCTTAGGTGTTGGATATTGATATTGATCGGCAGCTCTATTACTTTCCGCATCATGACCTTGCCATTTAGTCCATGTTACTAAATTTTCTCCTTGTAGAGTGATTGACATACCGCTTATTGAAGTGCCAGCCAACAGAGTTTTCGGGAACTCGTATCCAATCTGAGCGTTTCTTAATCTGACGTAAGACGCATCTTTCAAGAATCTATCAGAACCACCATCATAGCCAAGATTTGCAGTTAATGCAGGTATATTAGTATTAGTATTGGTGGGTGTCCATGCATTTAACAAATCTGTTTGTACATTAAAAGTTCCTAAATTACCTGGATCTAAATTACCTTGTAAGTTATAATCAATTCTCCAAATATCTTTTACGAAAGTGAATGTGGTAGAAGCAAAGAACCCTTTGTATTTAAAATCAAAGCCAAAACCGCCTTGGTATTTAGGTAGATAATTTTTACCAGTTAATTTTCTATCACCATCCAAAGGATTTTCTGTAAGGTTACCATTAATATCAGTGTACAATGGGTTACCATTAGCTTGATTCACGCCATCATAATGGTAAAGTTTGAACTCATCTAGCGATGCACCATTTAATTCTGTTGTAGTACCGAAATCCCTCTCAGCAAGAGGCGTTATAAATTTATTGCTGTTTTCTGATCCATTTCCTCTAATGGTCAGTTGCATATTCTCATTTTTAATAATTGCATATTTTAAATCTACCTCTACCCCTTTGTTAGTAAGAATTGCTGGTGAATTTTGAAGAATGGAAGTCGAACCCAGTACAGGGCTTTGTGGTACACTCAAATATAAATCGTAGGTCTTTTTTTGATATATACCAACTGATCCAGACAATCTCCTAAATAAATCAAAATCTACGGCTAAATCTGTATTTCTTGTTGTTTCCCAACGAAGTTCTGGATAACCAAAACCTATACCGATACCTTGCTGACCATTATATGCATTTGAAATCGAGGAAAAAACATCTTGGTATCTTGGTGGATTACTGGTTTGAAAAATAGTTCCTGAAGTTCCAAATGTTGTAGTTCCGCCACTTATAAACCTTTGATTACCGGCAGTTCCTATGGAACCGTGTAATTTTAACATTTGGATACTTGGGCTATTAAGAAAAGATTCTAAATTAATACGGCCACCCATTGCCCAAAAATTACCGAATTGTCTATCGCCTGAAAGTACACTAGTCCCATCACGTCTGCCCGTTACAAGAAGACCAAATTTACTATCATAATCATAATCAAACGAAGCAAAGTAAGAAATCAAACTTAATTTTGAATTAAACTGACCACTAACTGGCGCATACGGGTCACCAAGTGCTCCTGTGTAAGGCGCATATCCAGATCCTGAACCAGGTACATAGGTTTTTGGATCAAGACCATATCGGTAAACGCTAAGGCCACTTCGTTGAGAATAATTATACTCGCCATTACCCTGTAAAGCAAAACTGTGCTTACCTAATTTTTTTTCGTATTTTAAAGAGTATAGGTTATTAAACAGAAACTGTCTTTGTGTATTATTCTGCTCATACCCAGCAAATTGATTCCCTCCTTGAAATAATAAGGCGTTAAAAGAGGTCGGAAACTCAGATTCAAAAAAGGTAGTACTTAAATATTGACCAGACGCTCTAATAGAGGCTGTAAGATCGTTTGTTAATTTATAGGCGGCACTTGCAGCCATATCTAATCGAATTTCATCAGTGAGCGAAGCAAAATTATCTAATTTATCTTGTAAGAACAAAGGGGTATATAACAAAGTGCCATCATTACTATATAAGTCTAAAACTTGTTGCCCATTTCCATGTTGGTATAAATTTGAACTGACATAAGGCGCACTAGTAAAAGAGCCAGAAAGGAAATTTCTATTAATAGCACCTGTTCCTAAACTATTGGCTACATTATTTTTAGAGTAACCCAAACCTGTATTTAGGGAATATGTGAGTTTTTTATTTTCTGACCTTCCATCAATATTATTTCTTACAGTAAATCTTTGTAGTCCCGTGGTTTTAAGAACACCATCTTGATTATAATAGCCAACAGAGGTATAAGAATTTACATTTTCTCCCCCAGAAGTGATGGCTAAATCGTGACTTTGTGTAACAGCAGGTCGGAAAAATACATCTTTCCAATTAGTATTAATTGGATATGCATCAATTGCAGCTTGGGTTAAAGTTGAACCTAAACCAACACCATATCTCTTTTCTAAGGTAAGCAACTGCGAAGAACTCGCATAATTATACTTAGGATTTTGTAGTGTTGCTACACCGTAAATACCAGTATATTTTACAGATAATTTCTGATTAAACCTACCATTTTTAGTTTTAATCAAGATTACACCATTAGAACCACGTGAACCGTATTCTGAAATTGCCGAAGCATCTTTTAAAACAGAAAGTGATTCTATATCATTTGGATTAATACTTCTAAAACTATCACTATTTGAAGGGAAACCATCAATAACATAAAGTGGATCTGAGCTACCATTAACCGTGGAGATTCCTCTAATAATAACTGTTGGTTTTTGACCAGGTTGACCTGAACCACTTGCAATATTTACACCTGCTGCTTGACCCTGCAAAGTGTTTAACACGTTTGCGTTTGGTCTATTTTCAATAGTTTCACTATTGATTGTAGTTACCGTTGTTACTGCTTTCTTTTTTGTGGTTGTTCTATAACCGGTTACTACTACTTCATCGATAGTTTTTTCAGTAATTGTATCCTTTTTTGCTCGTGGGGTCCGTTGAGCCATAAGTAATGATCCAGTAAAGAAAACTGCCGCCATACTTACTACGCGTAATTTTAAATTCATATTAAGATTA